>CAJWJQ010000101.1:0-2017 GCA_913041905.1 uncultured Gammaproteobacteria bacterium | reverse complement strand
GATAGTTTGGGACCATCATAATTAATTATTACAGCAGTATCTTTTGGCCTAAAGGATATATCCATAACCTTCGATAAAGAAGACTCTTGGTCATCAACATTTTTCAGATTCCCGACAAACCACGCTCTTGGTAAGAAATCAAGATTCTCATATAAATTTGTTATTCCTGATACCTGTTTAAATGAGGAGCTCTTTACCCTTTTTCTTGTTAGTAAATACTTTACATTAAGCATGTTTAATACTTCAGGCCTACGAAATCCACCAATGTCCATCAGATCTTGATAGTTTCTAAGTTTAACCGCACGGTATCCCCCAATACTCTCAATATTCCAATATCCAAACTTATTTGAGTTAATCTCATCTGCAGGAAAAATTCTGAACTGGCTGCTATCATTTTTCATAAATTTTATATCTTGAGTCTGACTGAACTGATAATTCATACTTTTAGATGATTTAAGTGAGAGGAACTCATTGTTTACAATCCATAGATCAATGACAAGCATTCCAATTAGGAACAAAGAAAGTATTTGTTTACTAATCTTATCTTCTGAATAAAGCCAGATTGAGGTTAATGTACCTGCACTAATAAATAGTGCAAGCATTATACCTTTATTAAATAGGTTAATTCGAATATTTTTTACTAGGTCTACATATTGAGTAAATCTTGTATCGCCTGATGAAGAAAAAGAGAGAATACTTTCTCCAAATAATAATAGAAATAAACTAAGAGAAATAAAAATTCCAAATATGGTTAATGAATCATTAAAAATATTACTTTTATTTTTCTTACTTGTAATTCTATCGAGACCTATTGCAGCAAGGATTGGCATAATTAAAGAAAGCAACATATAGATCATTGATGGAACTCTGAATTTTGAGAAAAAAGGCGCAAACTGAAATAATGGTTTATAGAGTAAAGAAAAATGACTGCCAAATCCAGTAATAAGTACCGCGATCCCTGTAATCCACAATATTAATTCTATCCTACCTATATCTTTATACCTGTAGTAACACCACAAGCCGTAAAATGAAAAAATTATAACAAGTAGTCCAATATAATGAGTCGACTGTGTAAAAGGCATATAACCCCAATAAGAGGCCTGTTTCATAAATTTTTCTGGGTTACTCCTATCTTTAACAGAAAAATTTTGTAGACCAAAATAATAAGGAAAAATAAACGACACCGTCTCAGCCGGATGAAAAGACCACTGAGTAGCATAATCCCACTTTGTACCTTTTTTTGTATCAGTTGTTTTGTCTAAAACGGAAGGAGATCCTCTATTCGACTCAGCCTGAAAAGTATATACCTCGTAATAAGGATCTGAGACCATTAACAATGCTAAGACCATTGATAGAACCATTAACCCAAAGGACATCAGCGAGTTATTAATCTTGGTTCTCTTTTTTATTAAATCAATAATTATATCCAACAGCCACCATAAACCAATAAACATCCAGGTATAGTAAAAGATTTGTGGATGATTGGTCCACAGCTGTAATGCAGAAATAATACTTAAAAATAGAACGGATTTAACCGAACGATATTTAAACAAATACAATGCACAGAATACAACCCATGGTATAAAAGCGCCCGCCATTATTTTATTATTATGCCCAGCATTGATCAGTCCAAAAGCATATGGGGTTAAAGAATAAGCAATACCGCCAAATAAAGCCGAATAACGCGAAATGTTTAGAAAACGAAGAAAAAAGAAAAGCCCTAACCCTCCAATAGATAAATAAAACCAAAGCTTAACACCAGTATTAAACAGGATTAGGTCCAATACTGGCTTTAACGGATGGCCTGGAGTGTATATATAACCACCGTATGAAGGCATACCAGAGAATAGATTTGGAAACCAATGTGGAAATTCATCTGTAGTATTAATCCATTTTTTTATCGGCTCATGCGCGACCATATCGCTAGCCAATGGAATTTGATTATATATTATCAGTTTGTATAAAAAGAGTAACGTGATAATGGGTATTATAAGCCAGATATTTTTTTTATTCATAA
>CAJWJQ010000100.1:0-2071 GCA_913041905.1 uncultured Gammaproteobacteria bacterium | reverse complement strand
GAAGCTATGCCATTAGAGACTTTAAAAAAGATTATAACTCTTTTAAGGGAAACGCATACGGACTAGCAAATACATTATTTCAAACGGCAATTTTTAAACCTTCTATTAGAAACAAAAAGTTAAAAAATTTATTCTTTTGTGGACAATTGACGGTTCCGGGACCTGGAGTTCCACCAGCAATAATATCTGGAGGTGTTGTTGCTAAAGAAGTTAAAAAAGAAATAACGAGCTAATAGTCTAGCTCATAATTTTTAAGTTTTATATCATCCATTCCATCTTGATCATAAGGATTTTCAATTTGCGCTTGTACATTAAAAAGAGAAATTAAAATAAATGAGATAATAATATTTAAACCATAAACAATAAAAGCATAATCATTATCAATCATTGGAACAGGAAGTGAATTTATTATTTCTCCCGAACCTGAATCAACATTTTTTATTAAAGTCGGAGCATAATAAAAAGGAAAAATATAAATAAACAATTCACAATATGCCCTAATACTTTGTGGAGTTCTATGAACCTTTATAGAAATAGAATTTTCTATTCCCATAATCACATCTCGCATCAACCTATAAACTCTAAGAGAAAGACTTCTTCCAAGTGCATCTCTATGCTCCATTATAAAACTCTGAATCAATCCTATAGATTGATTCAACTTAGCTTTATCATTTGACTTAGCGTATAGAAAACTTATAAGTTCACTCTTAACACTATTTACTCCAGAATATATTTTTTCTTTTTCTTCATCAACTATATTTTTTGAAGCTGAAAAACAATATTTAATAGAAGCGAGTGCACCTTTAGCTCTCCCCAAATGTTCAAGGGCTTTTTCTCTTCTTTGAAATGCGCTGCCCAAAGTAAATACTAATGGAAAAACAACGGCAACAGATATTAATGTTAAATCTAAATCAAAAACTAAATTGTAGTAATAGGCAATCTTGGTTGCAATAAAAGAAATAATTACAGAAATTAGTGTTCTGTAATTTAATGCGCTAGTATATTTTCTTAAAGACATAACAAATGAATATGAAAAATATTAAAGTAACTCTCAAAAATATATTTTTATTTATAATATCTCTAATGTTATTACCAAGAATATCTTTTTCTCAAAATGAAGAATTGTTTTCAAAAAATTTAAATCTCTCTGCAGAAATGTCTATTGATTTTAAAAAGTTATACAAAAACACAAATGACTCAACTTTCATAAAAACACAAATGGTATATGCATTCAACAATGGAGAACATGATACCATAACAATTAAAGTAAGAGTAAGAGGAAATTTTAGAAAAAGAATATGCTATTTCAAGCCAATGAAAATAAAAATTTCAAAAAAACATGCAAATAATACCATTTTTGAAAACTTCAGAACTCTTAAACTTGTAGTTCCCTGTCAAAATCAAAGCAATAAAGATGAACTCATATATAAAGAGTGGATGGCATATAAATTATACGAAAATTTTTCATCTGTACATCTAAAAACACACCCTCTTACTTTAAAAATAATTGAGATAAAAGGAAATAAAAAAATTGAACATAATATGTTTGCTTTCTTGGTTGAAGACAATTCAAAAGTTGCAAAAAGAATAAACGCAAAAAAATTTCCTAATAAAAGAGTAAGCCCCTTTGCTGTAACAGATTCTTCTGCTATAAACTTTGCTCTTTTTTCTTATATGATTGGTAATACTGACTGGTCGATGGCATACCAACACAATGTTGAAATGTTATATTTAAATACTAGATTAATTGCAGTACCATACGATTTTGATCATAGTGGTCTTGTAAACGCATCCTATGCAAAACCCAACCCAATATTAAATACTTCTAGTGTAACTGAGAGAGTTTATCGTGGACTGTGTAATAGAGATGCAAATATGTTTCAGTCCATTAGATTAAGATACATAAACCAATATGACAATATTCTATCAACCATCAATAATTTTAAAGAAAAAATTTCTGAAAAAGAATTTAATAGGATTAAGACTTATATCGAAGAATTTTATGATATTCTAAGGTCTGATCTATTATTCAAAAAACATATACTTGATAAGTGTAGAGGTTAATAGAAAT
>CAJWJQ010000099.1:0-2122 GCA_913041905.1 uncultured Gammaproteobacteria bacterium | reverse complement strand
AATATTTACGAAATTAATACTGTAGATAATGTATTAATGTTTATTCCCATAGAGCCAGCTCTTTTAACATTGTATAATGAAGGTATAAAAATAGTTGAAGATGCTTGGCAAAAAAAGATAATAATAGTTGGACCTTCAACTTTACCTTTTTTATTAAAAGCGATTGAAAATATGTGGCGTTTAGATAAACAGACAAAAACAATTAAACAAATTGCGGCTTCAGCGACAGAGATTTATGATAAAACAGTTAACGTATATGATTCATTTATTCAGGCAAATCAATCACTTGATAAGGCTAAATTAAAAATGGAAGAAGCAAAATCGCGACTTCAGGATGGTCCTGGAAGTTTAACAAAAAAAGTTGATAAGATGAAAAAATTAGGTCGTTTAAATCCAAAAAAAGAGTTGCCAGAAGATTTGGACGATGAAATAGGTTAAATATATAATATGCCAAGTTTTGATGTTGTAAGTAGATTAGATTTTCAGGAAATAGATAATGCTATAGGTAATGCTACAAGGGAAATTTTAAATAGATATGATTTTAAAGGTTCTGATACTTCTATTGAGCGCAAAGAAAATGAAGTTACTGTTATTACCGATGATGAATTAAAATTGAATCAAGTTCATGATTTAATAGTTACACATCTTGTTCGTCGAAAAGTAGATCCGTTGACCTTAAGTAAAAAAAGTATGGAAAAAGCAGGTGGTAATAAAGTTAGACAGCTATATAATTTAATAGAAGGAATTGAACAGTCTATTGCAAAAAAAATTACTGCTGATGTAAAAAGTTCAAAAATTAAAGTACAGGTTAAGATAAACGGCAATGAATTACGTGTAGATGGAAAAAAGAAAGATGATTTACAATCTGTTATGCAAATGATTGAGGATTCAAATATTGGCATTCCCGTACAGTTTGTTAACTTTAGAGATTAATTTAAGTGATAACTTGGGAATTGATTATAGCAATTAGTGCCTATAATTTTGTTATGTATGTTACCCCGGGACCTAATAATAGTATTTTGACTGCTTCAGGAATAAAGTTTGGATTCTTTCGTTCGATACCTAATATTTTTGGCATCCCTAGTGGCCATGGTTTACAATTAGCATTGGTATGTCTAGGTTTGGGCAGCCTGTTTACGACATTTCCAATCTTGCTTGATATTTTACGCTTTGTTGGTGCGGCTTATATACTTTATTTAGCTTATAAAATGTTTGGTTCATTAAATATTACTTCATCTGAAGATAAATCAAGACCATTGAAATATCATGAAGCAATTTTATTTCAATTTATCAATCCTAAAGCTTGGGTAATTTGTATAACAGCTGTTTCATTATTTTATCCTGAAAAAGAAAATTTATTTGTAGGCACACTTTTTATGGTCATTATGTCTACTATTATTAATATACCATCCATAAGCATCTGGGCCTTTGGAGGAAGTGTGATTAGACATTATTTAAGTAATACTACATTAAAGAAAATTATAGAATGGATTTTAGCTTTGTTACTTTTAGGTACAGCAGTCTCTGTATTATTATATAAAACTTAAATCATTGGAATAGAAATTTTTTCGCCTACTGCATTAAATCCTCTAATAACTGCTGATCTTTTAGCAATTAGTCGATACCACCGAAGAACATTTGGATAATCTTCTAAGTTTGTTTTGTGTATTTCAAAACGTGCGACCCAAGGCCAAGTAGCAATATCCGCAATTGAATATTCAATTCCTAAATATTGATTTTTTTTAAGTCTTTCATCTAGAGTGTTATAAACACGTTTTACATAAGCTTTATATTTTTCCTCTGCATAAGGACTCTTTCCAGCGTGATAACTGAGAAATTGGTGTGCTTGACCTAGGTAAGGACCTACTTGTGAAACTTGAAAAAAATACCACTGCATTACATCCCAATAATAATCTTTTGGAATAAATTTATTATATTTATTTGACAGGTAAAGCATGATAGCTCCAGTTTCAAAAATACTTTTATTATTTTCGTCATCTACTATTGCCGGTATTTTATTACTTGGAGAAATTTTTGAAAATTCTTTTGAAAATTGTTCATCATTTGTAATATCAATTGGAAAAACTTTATAAGGAATATCTATTTCTTCTAATAAAATACT
>CAJWJQ010000098.1:0-2167 GCA_913041905.1 uncultured Gammaproteobacteria bacterium | reverse complement strand
TCTCCAAAATACAATATTACCACCGAATGAATTGAAATATTACACCTCACTAACCTAAATGTCTAGAAACAAAAAACCCCGCTACTGGGCGGGGCTTAATGTTTGGTAGTTGAATTAATTAAGAATTTGTTATTTTAGTTGGCCCCTCAAGTACTTCATAGGCTTTATAAGAGACATTTGCAAAACTTGGATTGCTACCTAACACTTCATCATAAAATTGGCTATTTACATAATCTTCCATTGATGCCCGATTTTCCCAAGTATACACTCCACCATAAACATTATTATCTTTGTCTGATAGCCAGACTTTAGACTTTAAACCTTTTACTTCGTTAAAGGCTGGAGCTAATTCAGTAGCAGCCCCTTGATATTGTTCATCGGTAATTCCTTCTAAGTTAAAATTAACCACTTGTATAATCATTTTTTTCTCCAATTTTCTTATTGTTTAAAATTAATTCAAATATAATTACCCTACAATGCCTGTGCCACAAGTCCTTAATGTCTACAAACAAAAAACCCCGCTACTAGGCGAGACAATACAAGTAACTAAAAATACAATGAAAAATTTATTGCAGCCTTATGTGAAAATAAATCAACCTGTGGTCTTAATGAAAATTTTAATTGCTTTCCATATTTAAATCTTACTGCATGTCTTTTTTGTTCAATTATTTTAACTCCATTGTAAGAATCATAAAAATAACTATATATCAGCATTCCAATACCAAGCGGTATAAGAATATTACCACGACCTGTATAATCTTTATCTAATTCCATCAATCTGTAGGTGGTGTCTGTCCCAGTAATTTCTACTGGTATCATCTCATATCTTCTTTCGTTACTTGTATTTTCATTGATAATTGTGATTGGATAAGATGATTCTTTCCAATCTTCTTCTTCCATCATTGAGTTACCAACTAAAATACTTAACAATCCCCCTGCAAATAATCTTCTTAATTTTTTTGCAGTCTTTGGTTCATTCGCATAGCTATGTATCGTACCAGGAATTGGCATAAGTGCCATTTTTAATAATGCTACACCAATATCCCTATTCAAGTCTTGGTACTCTTCAAACGTCATTTCTTCAGGAACAGGATATAACGGTATCTCTTTACTATAATAATCAATTCTTGAATTATCCTGTGCTATTAGTATTCCTATGAAGAAAAATAATAAAGTAATGTTTTTTACGGTATTTACCATATATCAATTTACCGCCAGTCCTAAATGTCTATAAACAAAAAACCCCACGAATGTGGGGCTTTTTGGAAATTAATTGAATATAATTCATTTTATTTCTTTTTAAGCAGAGCCTTCAATTCTTTCTTGACCTTTTTGTCATGGGCTTTCCTTGCTTTTTTCATGCCTGATTTAGAATGTCCAAAAAATTTTCCTTCCCATTTACTATTCATTTTCAATTCAAATGTTTTATCATTGAAACTTACAGAGATGGTTCCATCATCAGCTTTTAGATTTTTTCCGAAAAATGCTTGGCTAGTATAGTCTATTTCTTTTTTATCCAGACAACACGACCTCTTTGTGTAACCACCTCTTTCTCTAAAGGACCTGAAACGTTTATTTGGTTTACCAAATGTTTCAGTATCAGTCTGTTTTTTAAACTTTTTTTCCTTACCATCAACTGTTATCATAATGGTTTTTAGTTCCTTCGAATTAAACTCGACTTCTTTATCCGTTCGATTTCTTATTGTTAGCTTGGCAAAGGCTTTACCCGGTGGCAGTGCATCTAAATCAATTATATTGAATATAACTTGCCACTCAATATCCTCATATTGGTAGTGGTTCCAATCCTTCGAAAATTCATAGTAGGTACTATCACCGTATTGCAATGATATTATAGCCTTGCTTTGTGCTGGAACTGACTCGAATACGAAAATACTCACTAAAGATAATATAATTGTATTTTTCACTTATGCCCCTCTTATCATTAATTTAAAAACCATTATAATAATGTTATATAATAAATCACATCCAAATCTACCCATCATCATCTTTACAAACAAAAAATCCCGCTACTGCGGGGCTTGATGTTTACTTTCTTAAACTAAATGTTAAATAATAAAGAAACCGATATTGTATTATTTTTTGTAGTGACATCTTCAAATATATCTGATAAACCTTTAAAATAAGATGCTCTTACTCCAATTTTTTC
>CAJWJQ010000097.1:0-2188 GCA_913041905.1 uncultured Gammaproteobacteria bacterium | reverse complement strand
AGTCAAAAAGTCAGGGGACAACACTATAGAAAACTAGAAGGGAACACCCAAGAATTTATTGATGATATTTGTCCTTCTTGGTCTGGCGCATTGCCCTTCACAGGCATTTTTAACAAAGAATTAAACCTGCTTTCTTTTTGGCAAGGAAAAAAAGATGAAAAATATTTTATTAGTAAAATAGATTCGATATTAAAAATAAAAGGAGAAATATTATGATTAGAATATTAACATTATGCATTATTGCGTTTACACTTTTAATGAGCGAAGAGATCTCCATAGGTAGTAAAATGCCTGGATCAGACTATATATTAAAAAATATTAATGGTAACGAGTCAGAGCTTAGTACATTTAAAAAAGAAAATGGAATACTTGTGGTTTTTAGTTGCAACACGTGTCCATGGGTTATTCGTTGGCAAGGCAGATATAATCCCATATCAGAGTTGTGTTCAAAAAATGATATTGGGTTTGTTGCTGTTAACTCTAATGCAAAGCAGCATGATGGCGTGGATAGTTTTGGTTCAATGAAAGAACATGCTAAAAAATATGAATATATGTTTCCTTATGTATTAGATAGTGGCTCGAGGCTTGCAAAAGCCTTTGGGGCAATGGTTACACCTCATGTATATCTTTTTGATAAAAATGGGGATTTAAGATATCGAGGAGCTATTGACGATGGTCCAAAAAGAGTGAAGCGTGAGTATCTTGTGGATGCAATCAATTCTGTGTCAAAGGGGAAAAGTGTAAGAACAAAAACGACAAAAACTTTAGGGTGTTCTATAAAATATTGAACGGAGGATAATTCTTAACTAATTGTTTTTTATTTCTGAAGTGGCTCGGGCCGGAATCGAACCAGCGACACATGGATTTTCAGTCCACTGCTCTACCAACTGAGCTACCGAGCCAACAACAGAAAATTATTATTTATAATTAATTATATAAAATATTCTAAATAATTATAGGCTATGATTAAATGAGCGGCGAAAATTAATATATTTTATCGTCTTTTCAACTTTTCTTCTATAATGAATTAGATATTTATAACAATAAATAATGATCATAGTCTCTATTTCATCAATAAGACAGTTAAATATTATTATTGTAATGCTAGTTATTAAAAGATAGGTTTACTTTATTTGTCGACAATAAATACCAATGGAATTAGTTAAAGATATAGTAATCGCTACTCATAATCCTGATAAAAAAAAGGAAATTATGATTGCTCTCCATGAATTAGGGGTAAATATATTATTTCTTGATAATTTCCCAGAAATTGGTGAGATTGAGGAAACGGGTTCGACATTACTTGAGAACTCTTTAATAAAGGCTCGTACCGTTAGTGCTATAACTGGTATACCAGCGATAGCCGATGATACTGGCCTGGAGGTTGACGCTCTAAATGGAGCTCCGGGGATTTATTCAGCACGCTATGCGGGAATTAACGTCTCTTATGAGGATAATGTCAGGAAATTACTTTCCGAGATGTCCTCAACTGACATGGATTCTAGAACTGCTCGCTTTAGGACGGTTGTTAGTTTTCATTCACCAAATAAGGAACTTTGGACCGAAGGTGTTATTGAAGGTAGTATAACCATGGGCGCCATTGGAACAGGGGGATTTGGTTATGATCCAGTGTTCAGAGTGGAGCAAACTGGAAAAACTTTTGCAGAGATGACGAGGCGAGAGAAAAATAAAATAAGCCACAGGGGAGTGGCGCTAGAGAAAATGTGTAAACTATTAAAAGAAAACATAGAATAGGAAAGGATACTCTATCGAATACATTGCTATCAGTTAACTAAAAACTGAAAGTTGGTTATAAAACACATATACTTATTTATCTTGGGCATAATATTGCTTTTGTCCAATGCTCTATCTCCTTACCACAACCTAATGGCACAAGAGATAGACTCTACATTCTCTAGTAATTCAGAATTGTATTCACAATTTCTATATCTTCCAGTATCTGATTTTGTTGTAAACCCATTCCCTGATCATATAATAAATCTCGTCCAGCCTATTGACTCAACCTCCAATCCTAAGGGTATATTGAACATAAAATATGATAGCCGAGAAACAGTGATTGTTCTCGCAAAAGATTGGAGCGCTATAACAATAAATGAATATATAGATGGTAAGTCTTATAGGATGCCTTTCAGCTCAAACGTAGAGTGGTATCTAAAAAAATATAACG
>CAJWJQ010000096.1:0-2224 GCA_913041905.1 uncultured Gammaproteobacteria bacterium | reverse complement strand
GGGTACTAAATGGGACAAAATCTCATTTTCAACCAAACTGATTTTAATGCCCCTTGTAATAGAAGATGTTTTTAGCTTGTTGTTGTGAAATATTATTATAATTGTTTTTTCCTTTTTTTAATTGGAATTTCAGGTATTATTTCTTCTTGCATAAAAGAAGCTAAACTTGAGAAAAATGAAATAGCAAAGTGTCCTGAGTGTGAAACATTTTATCATGGAGGTGAACATAGAGGATATATTCTATATAAACCTGTTAATTTATCTGAAAATGCACCACTAGTATTTGTTCTTCACGGATATACATCAAATGCGCCAACAATTAGGAATTATACAAAAATGAACAGAATAGCAGATCAACATGGATTTGTAGTATGCTATCCTCAGGGGACAATTAATAAATGGAGTAAAATAACCCATTGGAATTCCGGGCTTACTTACAGTAATATAGATGATATAGGTTTTCTTACTAGGTTAGCAAAATATCTGCAAAATAAATACAATCTTAACCCTGAAAAAACATTTTCCTCAGGCATGTCAAATGGAGGATTTATGAGCTACACCCTTGCCTGTGAAGCATCAGAAGTATTTAAAGGGATTGCATCAGTTACAGGAACCATGAGCGGATCTACTTGGAAAACATGTAATCCTAATAATGCTGTACCTGTATTGCAAATATCAGGAGTTCAAGATGATGTAGTTCCAATTGATGGTACAATGGATATATCAGGAGGATGGGGAGGTGCTCCTCATATGGATGAAATAATAAACTTTTGGTCAAACTTGAATAAATGTCAATCTAAAGAAGCTAGTTTTTTTCCTCCTCTAACAGATGCTTATTATCATAAGAAATGTACAAATGATAACGAAATATGGTATTTTAAAATTAATAATTGGGGTCACGAATGGCCCTATGATGATTATGTGGGAACAACTGGTATAAAAGGAAGTGAAATAATATGGGAGTTTTTTAGTAAAATTTAAGTTTAGTCGACAAACCTACTATTATCTAGGAAAAATTTAAAAGGGAAGCGGAGTTAGTCTTCGCCCGAATCTGTTAAAGATAAATATACAACCTAATTTAATGCAACCACTTAGGTAGCTAAAGAGATAAATGAATTTAGGTAGAACTCTTATTAAAGATTATTTATATTTATAAAAATACAAGTTATGTTTTTAGAAAGATCTGTTAATAAATCTGATAAAACCGGATGGATTGAAGTAATCTGTGGTTCAATGTTTTCAGGAAAAACAGAAGAATTAATAAGAAGAATAAGAAGAGTTAAATTAGCTAAACAAAAAGTAAAAGTATTTAAACCAAAGAATGATACTAGATATAGTAAAAAGAAAGTCACATCCCATGATGCTAATTCTATTAAATCTAAACCTGTAAATAATCCTAGTAAAATAATTAAACTTTCTGAAAATATTGATGTAGTTGGTATTGATGAAGCACAATTTTTTGATGATACTATAGTGGATGTTTGTAACGAGTTAGCCAACTCTGGAAAACGTGTTATAGTGGCTGGACTTGATATGGATTATCAGGGAAAACCTTTTGGGCCAATACCATATCTTTTAGCTATTGCTGAATATGTAACAAAAGTTCATGCCGTTTGTACTAAAACCGGAAAAATGGCTAGCTATACTCACAGAATTGTTGATAATGATGAGTTAATTTTATTAGGTGATGTCAAAAAATATGAAGCTCTTAGCAGAAAAGCATTTAATAGATTAAATAATTTATCGCAATCTAAAAAAGATTAAAAGCCCAGCTCACACCTGCAGAAAAATAATTTGATGTGTTATTAATACCCGCACCATATGAAACGTCAAGTTGTAAATTATCTTTTAATAGATAAACTAAACCTCCATCAAAATATAAATCTGATTGAGAATCACTTATATTTCCATATAATTCACAATAAATACCCCAATTATTAATTCCTTTTCCAAGAGCTACTGTATAGGTGACAATTCCTTTTTCATCTTTAAATTTATCATATCCCATATTATATCCTATATTAAAATTATTATTTAATTCGTGAGAAATTAATATTCTACTTAGCAGGCCAGTTGTATTATTTGAATAATATTCATTTGCTGATGGAATAGATAAATGTGTAAGAAATGCAATGCTGGTTTTAGAAGTTTCAGAGCTATAAATTTGAATTTTTGTTCCTATTTCTAAATCAGAAAAATTGGAAATTTTATTTTCATTTTCATT
>CAJWJQ010000095.1:0-2255 GCA_913041905.1 uncultured Gammaproteobacteria bacterium | reverse complement strand
CTATGGCTTTTGATTATTTTAATAATAAATCTGTTGATATTGCAATTATTGAGACGGGTCTTGGTGGCAGGCTAGATTCAACCAATGTTATTTCCCCAACAATATGTGGAATATCATCAGTATCACTTGATCACATGGATATTTTAGGCGATACAATTCAGAAGATAGCCGCAGAAAAAGCTGGTATTATAAAGGATAATATTCCTATCGTAACCTTTGATCAAAATAAATTTGTAATAGACATAATTAAAAAAACAGCAGCACAAAAAAATGCGGCTCTAACTGTTATAAAAAATAATGATATAGAATTACTTTCAATTGATAATCAAGGTACTTTATTCAAATATAAAAATTATACGATTAACTTACCCTTAAGAGGTAAACATCAAATTTTAAACTGTGTTTTGGCCATTAATATTGCAGAAAGTATTATAAATAATATTTATCCAGATAAAGTAAATAAAGCAATTCTAAATACATCATGGTTAGGAAGAATCGAAAAATTGACTAAAAGTGATATTTATTTTGATGTGGCACATAATTATGATGGTCTCAAGGCAATGATAAATACGATTAAGAGTAATCATCCCCAAAAAAAATTATTTGGTTTGTTTTGTATTAAAGGAGATAAAAATATGAATTCTATAAGTGATTTAATAAGAGAAAGTTTTCATCAAATTATTATTTGTCAGGATAAAAATAAATACTTACTAAGTGTAAATAGATTGTCAAAGATATTAGATAAAAAAAGCATTAATCATTTATCGGTTAGTTCCGTAAAAGAAGGAGTAAACATAATAAAGAATATTAACGTGAAAGAGTATGTGGGGTTAATATTTGGTAGCCATTATATTGCTAGAGAGGTTTATAATGAATTTGGAAAAGACTTTGACAAAACATACAATTAAATGTAAGTTATATTATCTATCAAAATCCCCGGTAGAGTTTTAATATATATTTTTTTAAATGAAGTATTAGGGAATTATTTATGGATTTAAGCGAACTACAAGCCTTACGTATTCAGGAATTATCTGAATTGGCTAAATCATTAAACATTGCTGATAATATATCAGGGCTTAATAAACAGGAGTTAACTGTAAAAATATTAGAAGCTCAAGCAAAAAAAGATGGCTCTGTTTTTGCTAAAGGTGTATTAGAAGTAATGCATGATGGCTATGGATTTTTGAGGTCTCCAGACTTTAATTATTTGCCAGGACCTGATGATATATATGTAAGCCCATCTCAGATAAAACGATTCAGATTAAAAACTGGGCACAAAGTATCAGGACAGATTCGCCCACCAAAATCCAAAGAAAGATTTTATGCATTGCTTAAAGTTGAATTAGTCAATGATCAGCCAATTGAAAAATTGAAAGATTGTATATTATTTGAAAATTTTACTCCCTTATATCCGGAAAAAAGATTTGTTCTTGAAACAGATGAAAAAAATATCTCAATGAGAATTATGGATTTAGTATCTCCAATAGGGATGGGTCAAAGAGCATTAATTGTTGCGCAGCCAAAAACTGGGAAGACGGTTCTTTTACAAAAAATTGCTAATGCAATCAGTAAAAATCATCCTGACACTAAACGTATTGTTTTACTCATTGATGAAAGACCAGAAGAAGTTACAGATATGAAACGAAATGTGGATGCTGAGGTGGTTAGTTCCACATTTGATGAACCACCTGAGCGACATGTATCTGTCTCAGATATGGTACTCCAAAAAGCTAAGCGTATGGTTGAGTTCGGAGAAGATGTTGTTATTCTTCTTGATAGTATTACAAGGCTAGGTAGAGCACATAATGCTGTAATTCCCCATAGTGGAAAAATTCTTTCTGGTGGAGTCGATTTTAATGCTTTAAAAAAACCAAAACAATTTTTAGGGGCTGCTAGGAACACTGAAGAAGGTGGCAGCCTAACAATTATTGCTACTGCACTTGTTGACACTGGCAGTAGGGCAGATGAAGTGATTTTTGAAGAATTCAAAGGGACCGGTAATATGGAACTTGCTCTAGATAGACATTTAAGTGATCGTAGGATTTATCCTGCTTTTGATATCATTAAATCAGGCACAAGAAAAGAAGAGCTACTGTTGAGCCGTAAAGAATTAGGCAGGATGTGGATTTTACGAAAGTTAGTGAACGATATGAAGGTTGATGAAGCTATTAAATTTTTAATTGATAGAATAAAACGAACAAAATCAAATAATGAATTCTTAGATACAATGAGCCAATAATGACTAATGATATCTT
>CAJWJQ010000094.1:0-2358 GCA_913041905.1 uncultured Gammaproteobacteria bacterium | reverse complement strand
TATTAAAAACATTAACAATATTTCTTACAACAGGATACTTGTCACAGTTCTCTTTATTAAAAAATATTCTTGATTCATTATAAATTTCTCTTTTACCTTTATGATTTTCTATTTTTGGTAGTGGCAGCTTGAGTTCTAAAAGTTCATCAACAGTTTCGTCTAACAAAACACTATTATACAACCAGTGATTAAATGGTTCGGATTTAGGCATTACCTTACCTAAATTTTCACTAACTTTTTCTAATAATAAATTACTACTATTCTTTTCCAACGAAGCTTCGCTCATATAAATTACTCTCCTTAAATTAAAAAAGACAGGTCTAATATAAAAAATGAATAAGAACATTGATTTGTATCAATAAAAAAAAAGTATTAATTTAAAACAGCAATAAATGATGATCTGAATTAATGTTTAAATTTTTTGAGATAGATCAAAGTATGTATTTTTTTTATGATTAACCTCTCCATTTGGACGAATCATTAGAAAAATAAAGAAAGCTACGTAATGTCAAAAGTTGAGTTGGAAGAGGAAATTATCCACCCTAAAAAATCAGGTCTACTTGTAGGCAATCCTGCATATAAACCATTTAGATACCCCTGGTGCTATGACGCATGGTTAACTCAACAGCGTATTCACTGGTTGCCAGAAGAAGTTCCTATGGCCGAAGATGTGCGTGATTGGCAAAAAAATATAAGTCCATCAGAGAAAAATTTACTCATGCAAATCTTTAGATTCTTCACACAGGCTGATGTAGAGGTTAATAATTATTACATGGGTCATTGTATGCATGTATTTAAACCCACTGAAGTTAAGATGATGTTGTCTGTATTTTCTGCCATGGAAACAGTTCATGTGGCAGCATATGCACATTTATTAGATACGATAGGACTCCCTGAAACAGAGTATTCAGAATTCTTAAAGATTAAAGCCATGAAAGATAAGTATGACTATTTAAATAAGCAGTCATCACAGTCTCTTCATGATATTGCGCGAACTGTAGCTATTTTTAGTGCTTTTACTGAAGGAGTACAATTATTTGCTAGTTTCGCTATATTATTGAATTTTCCACGACACAATAAAATGAAAGGTATGGGCCAGATAATTACTTGGTCTGTAAGAGATGAAACCTTGCACTGCAACTCAATGATAAGATTATTTAAAGAATTTATAAAGGAGAATCCAGAGATCTGGACAGATAAATTAAAGAAAGAAATTTATGAAGCATGCAGAACTGCCGTGGGTCATGAGGATGCATTTATTGATCTAGCATTTGAAATGGGTCCGCTTGAAAACTTAACTTCCGAAGAAATTAAACAATATATTAGGTGGATAGCCAATAGGAGATTAACCCAACTTGGACTCGAACCCATCTACAAAGTGTCAAAAAATCCTTTAACCTGGTTGGATACAATACTCAATGCAGTGGAACACATGAATTTCTTTGAAGGTAGATCTACTGAATATTCAAAGGCATCAACAAAAGGTACCTGGTCAGACGCTTTTGGCGACTTAGAATCTCCTTATTTTAATCTTCTTGAAGATAAAAAAATTATTGGAGAATCAGAATTCTTTAAACCAGATTGAAATATCAAATAAACACCGATATTACTGGTGCCCTCACACGGACTCGAACCGCGAACCTACTGATTACAAATCAGTTGCTCTACCAATTGAGCTATGAGGGCTTGAGGTGTTAGATAAGACAAAACATTAAATTCTTCAAGTTAAATATGATTTTTTGTCTCTTAAAGACTCACAGTAGTTTTTCCAACTGTTCACCTCCTCCGAGCAAAAGTGACGTATTGTAGCTTAGTTGTGACTGATTAGTAGGACATCCCGTAGGACAAATAAAGCTGGGATGTGAGCGGACTGTTCCTATAGAAAATTGTAATTACGACTAAGAAAACACATGTGTTGGCTTGAATTAGTGCGTACTTAAATAACCACTGTATTTTCGAAAATTTAATGATAATAAAAAAAATTAATATTAAATATTTTTTTAATTAAAAATTTTATATCGTCTATTAAGAATAATGGAAAAAAGTGTATTTTTTTTATTATTTTAGTCTCTTCTTTCAATAGCAGAATAATTTTTTTTTTATCTTGAATCCATTTATTATAACTTAATTCAGCATATTTTTTTCTATGTTCATAATTTTCAATTATATCTTTTGTTTTTATTTTTTCTGTTGTTTTTTCATCAAAAATGAAACCTATTTTTTTATCTGAGACATATTCATTCATTGTAGAATCATTATAACCAACAACAAACATACCTTTTGATATAGCTTCAACAATAGTTATACCAATTCCTTCTTTTTTTCTTGGTGCAATAAACACATTACATTTTTCAAATA
>CAJWJQ010000093.1:0-2375 GCA_913041905.1 uncultured Gammaproteobacteria bacterium | reverse complement strand
ATATGCAAATCCTAAAGCAGAACCAATAACTGTTAATATTAATGTTATTTTCATATACAATATTAATAAACCCACCCATCCTCCCACAAACAAAAAACCCCACGAATGTGGGGCTTGGTGGTTGAATGATAATTAAATAAGCCGAGAAGTTCTTTTCTTTTTAATTTTATTTTAATCTCGTAAATAAAAGTTTTAGGATTTTCTCACCATTGCTGCGCAAAGCATTATGCTCATATAAATCAGTTTCCCATATTTTAATATTTTTAATCATTGTACTTGTTTCAATAGAAAAATCTCTGTCAACATACATATCGTTTGTATAAATAGCTGCTGCAACAGGTACTTGGTTTTTTTGAAGAACTTCTTTTTTATAAAGGATTGGCCAGTCATTTTTCTCAGCAAGTATCTGAGCTGCTTTCTTAAAAGGAGAAAGACTTTTGTAAATATCTAACATCCAAGGATATAGCATTTCTCCAGTAAATATTAATTTTTTATTAAATCCATATTTAAATATTGGATATTCTTCAAGAACTCTAAAGGCAGACCATTCTGTAGCAAATTTTTGCGCATAACAAGCTTCATGCAATATGGTGAATATCGGATTTGTATCAAAAGTTTGATTAGACATTACTCCTTTAAGAAATGAATAAGATAATTTTCCATTTATAAATGCATTCTCAAATAGAAAATTCATTATAGCCATTCCATCGCTAAATCCTAAATTAAGTCCAAGTTGTTGAAATCTTTGAACTGTAAATAAATCACCATTTGGCAGGTAAGTTTGATTGTTGATTAAATAATCTGCAATGTTTTGAACATTGTTTTTAGCATTTGGAAAAGTATTATAAAATATATCGTTCTTTTGTAAGACTCTTTTGTATGTCGCTCTATATATATCGTCAGTGTGAGCTTCTAAAGGTGGCAGTCCACCAGTAATAAAAACTTTTTCAAGGCTTTCTGGATAGAATGAGAGATAATGTGTTGCGCAGAAACCTCCAAAGCTTTGCCCAAGAACAGACCATTTTTTTTTGCCTATCAATAATTCTCTGATATATTCAGCATCTCTTACAATATTATCAGCTCTAAAATGTTTTAGTCTATTAGCTATTTCAATATCATTTAAGTTATTGATTGATTGAGATGAAATTAAGGAACTAAGTCCAGTACCCCTTTGGTCTAGTAGTAAGACTCTATAATATTTAGTTGCGTATTTTAGCCATCCAGAATGAGTAATAGGTCTAGGTGATTCATAACCCGGGCCACCTTGAAAAAAGATTAAATAGGGAAGTTTTTTGATTGAATAATTGCTGTCATAGACTTCTCTTAAAAAAATACTAATCTTTTCCCCTTTATCATCATTATAATCAAGTGGCACCATGATACGATGTTCAATAATTGACATTCCAGAATATCTGTATTCAAAATTTTTCATTATTAGATATATTAAAGACTAAAAGTTTTATCTATCCAAATATTCACAAATAAAAAAACCACGAATGTGAGGTTTATAGTTAGTTAACATATTTTACCAAGGAATGAGCTCACCATGTCTTAGAAATTGACCATTTGGGAAATTATCTCTTAAAGCAAAGGCCGCAATTTGAATTGTACTTTCTTCAATCGTAAGAGTTGCATTCTCGCCTCCCATATCGGTTTGTACCCAACCTGGACAAATTGTATTTACCTTTATTCTCATCCCTGATAACTCATTGGAAAGTATTTTTGTCAAAGCATTTAGAGAAGTTTTAGATATTCGGTATGCAGTTGAACCACTCTCCATTTCATCTAGCTGCCCCATGCCACTTGATATATTAATTATTCTGCCACCATTGACCATTAGCGGTACAATTGATTTACAAACTCTAAGAACGCCAAGAGTATTGGTATTGAAAGTTTTTAATATAGAATCTTCGGTTGTTTCTAATGCCAGAAGCTGATATTCGTTCAAGAGAATACCTGCATTATTAATTAACAAATCAACATTATTGAATTTTTGTGCAATATCATTCCCAGCTGTCATAACTGAATCAAATTTATCTACATCCATCACTACATAGTTTATTTCATTTTTTGAATTACGAAATTCGGCAATGGTCTTTTGTCCCTTTTTATCATCTCTTACTGTTATTATAACATTGTGTTTATCTGAAAGTATTTCAAGTAAACCATATCCAATTCCACGATTCCCGCCTGTAATAACAATATTTAGTTTTTTCTGCATATCATCCCACATTTTGTTAATAAGTATTTTTTTTTAGTACAAAAATCTACCCATCAACCCATAAACAAAAAACCCCGGGTGACCGGGGCTTGTATAAAAAATCATTAAAAGTTCCTGTGACCACAGATTTAGTTTGCTCATGAAAAGCCTGATG
>CAJWJQ010000092.1:0-2414 GCA_913041905.1 uncultured Gammaproteobacteria bacterium | reverse complement strand
TCCTGGAGATGTGTTTGGGATAAACATTAACACGATGGAAAAAATGTTTTTTCCTGCTACTGTTGGTCCTGTAGGAGACTTACTTATTCCTGGTGTTGGATCAGTCTCAATATCTGGAGTCAATCTTAAAAACTCTATTCAATTGATTAAGGATCGTATCTCAAAAACATATAATAATGCTGACATCGGTGTTTCACTTATAGATTTAAAAACATTTAAAATACAAATCTATGGTGCCGTTATTAACCCAGGATTTGCCGAAATTCAAGCCACAACTAGGCTAGATGCAGCTATTGAAAAACTTGGTGGACTCCATAGATACGCAGATGAAGAAAATATTTCTATAATTAGTTCTAAAGGAGCTATTGCTATTATATCTCTAAAAGCTTATTTAATTGATGGTAATCTGGATAATAACCCTCAGCTTTATGAAGGCGATAAAATTAATCTTCCATATTTACCTTCTCACATTAACGAATTCAAAACTAATGTTACCTTTAAAAGAGTACCAGTTCTAGTAACAGGCTTTGTTAATCATCCTGGTCCAATTAACTATTTCCCTGGATACAGCGTAAAAGATTATATTGGTTTAGCTGGAGGTGTCTCTGAGCTAGGAAATGTTAAAAAAGTTTATCTTATTAGAGATGATATCAAATCAAAAATAAATAACAATGAGGTCGTAATTCCTGGTGATCATATAATAGTACCTGAAGGAACCTTTAGTGTTTTATTTGGGAAAAATAGTTTTTTACAAAACCTTACAGCTTTGTTCTCTATAATATCTACTTATACAATTATCTCAGATAGATTGGGTAATTAAAATTGAAACTGACATCTCACGAAAAAACAATACTTGAACTTATATCAAAACATCCTGATATCGTTGATAGTCCTAGTGCTAGAAAACTAATAGCTAAACAATACGGTTTTACAGAGAAAACTCTTAGAAATAGAATAGGCGACCTAAAAAAATACGGAATAATTAAAAGTAGCGATCATTCTAGTAAAGGTGTCCAAAAAATTCATGCAAATGAAACTAACCTTATGGATATTATACCATTGCTTTGGAGCATGCGTAAATCAATAATTAAAAACCAATTAATTATTATTGTCATTACAATTATTTTTGTTTTTATAATTCCTAAAACTTATACATCAACTGCACTATTGATGCCTCCCACATCAGAAACTGGAGGCATTGGGAGTATAATGGGAGCATTATCAAACCTACCATTTGGTGGGATGATGTCTCAAACAAATGACGAGTCTTTAAGCACTATCGCTATATTAAAAAGTCGGACTCTATCTGAGAAGGTGATTAAAAAATTTAATCTTATAGATTTATATGGAGTCCCAAACATAGACAAAGCCCTTATGTCACTCTCCGATCACACAAAATTTGAGGTAGAGGATGAAGGCACGATTAGTATATCGGTTGATGTGAATACAGAATGGTTACACTCTGTTAAAAGTGAAGAAACAGCAAAAAATCAATGTACAGATATGGCTATCTATTTCGTTGAACAATTAGATCTAATAAATAAATCATTAAAGACAGAGCAGGCTTCATTTCACAGAGAATTTATTGGCGAGAGATATAGACAAAATCTAGTTGATTTAAAAAAAGCTGAAGATAGTTTGAAGGTATTCCAGGAAAACCACAAAATGGTTGCACTACCAGAACAAACTTTAGCAGCTATTGAGGCAGCAGCAGCTCTAAAAGCCCAAATGCTATCGAATGAAGTAAAGCTTGGAGTAATGTTAGGAGCATTAAATACTAATCATCCGGATATTGAGAATATAAAAAAAGAAAACAGTGAACTAAGTAAAAAAATGAATGAATTAGAGTATGGAACAAATGTAATTGGATATAAAAAAAGTAACCTTTTTCCAGTGTTGGCTGATGTACCTGAGCTGGGTGTGGAGCTAGTTCGTTTGAAAAGAGAAGTTGAAATTCAGAATACATTATTTGTGTTCTTAACTCAACAATATGAAGAAGCAAAAATAAAAGAAGCCAAAGACACTCCTACGGTTCAAATTTTAGACTATCCTCAAATACCTCAACTCAAGAGCGCTCCAAAAAGAGTATTGATATTAATTTTTTGTATAATAATCACGTTTTTTGTAAATATTCTGTTTATTCTATACAAATCCGAGAAAAGGATTTAAAAAAACGAATAGTGAGACAACTTTTTTATGACAAAAAATCATATCTACCAATATAATTTCATTTTATTAAAAAATAAATATATCGTACGGTATTCTTTTGATAAAAAAATATCTAATTAATTACCGAAACGTTACTTTACTAATCATTCTTTCTGTTATTTTTGGTTTTGTCAGAAATGTTGTACTTGGGAGGATGCTATCGATAAGTGACTTCGGAGTTTATTCTCTATCTCTTTCCGTGATTG
>CAJWJQ010000091.1:0-2499 GCA_913041905.1 uncultured Gammaproteobacteria bacterium | reverse complement strand
CGGCAAGTCAACAACAATAAGTAATAATATAATTAGCCTGCGAATCATAACAGTTTTTTATAGAGGGGTTAGTTATCTTTCTTCTTGGCATCTATGCCAAAAATAAAAGAAGCACAAGCAAAAATCATATATAATGCTCCATCAGTCTCAGTAAATAGCCAAGTTATGAAAAACATTATTGAGGCAAAAAACCACATATTAGAATCAGTTATTAATTTCTTCATTTTATCTCCTTGATTAAACTACAATTCTTATATGTAAACTTAATATGGTTTGCCTGAAACTACGATGGCAGATTGGTAGATAATTGTTCTTATCAATAGAATTGTTTGGTTAGTGAAGTATCCCTAAAAAGCTTATCCCTAATGGCATTTTTACGATTCTAAATTCATTTGTAAATTTACCTGATAGAATTTTTAATAAAATTACATAAGAGAAATATAAAATGAATGAAGATATTATAAAAAGCATACAAAATATTTTAGATCACGATAATCAAGAAACACGTGAAAAATTAAAAGAACTTTTTAAAAATGAAGTTTTTATTCCCCGCTATTCAATATCATTAAAAGAAGAAAGAGAATTAGCATATAAAAGACTAAAAATAATATGCGAAAATAATGTTATTTCTACCCATGATTTTGGTAATAATCCATGTCGTATATTTTCTGTACATGAAATTGTAGGACAAATGGATGGCTCAACAGCAACAAAAATGACAGTTCAGTTTAATTTATTCGGAGGCACAATATTTGGATTAGGTAATAAAAAACACCATGAAACATATCTTGATTCTATTGATAAATTGGATACAGTTGGATGTTTTGCCTTTACAGAACTTGGGTATGGAAATAATGCAGTAGAAATGAAAACAACCGCTACCTATAAGCATGAAAATAATAGTTTCATTATTAATACTCCAGAGACACTTGCGAGAAAATATTGGATTACCAATGGTGCAATACATGCTACCCATGCAGTAGTATTTGCTCGATTAATTATCAAGGAAGAAGATGAAGGTGTCCATGCTTTCCTTGTAAAAATAAGGGACGTAAATATGGAATCAACTCATGGAATCAGTATATGGGACATGGGTCATAAAATTGGAAGTAATGGTGTAGATAATGCGAGCATCGGTTTTAACAATATATCCATTAGTAAAGACTCTCTCCTTGGTGATATTTCAAAAATTGATGAGAATGGAGTATTTTCAAGTAAAATTAAAAGTAAGCGTGGAAGACTACTATTTTTAGCGGACAGGCTTTTAAGTGGTCGCTTATGTATTGCTTCTATGATGCTTGGTGCTGCTAAATATACTCTTGAAACAGCAATTATTTATGGAAAGACAAGAAAAGCAGTGGGTGAAGATGGAAAAAGTACTTCTCCAATCCTTGATTATCAGTTACAACAAAGAGCATTAATGCCCCTGTTGGTAAAAACATATGCTTATAACTTTGCTCTTAATTATGCCAAGGATCTTTATCAAAATAATAAAGAAGATAAACAAATAGAAAAACTAATCCTCTGCTGTTCCATTAAAGCTATTCTTTCTTGGCACAATGAAAGAACAGCGAGTATATGCAGAGAGAGATGTGGAGGACAAGGATTTCTGTCAGTTAATCGTTTTGGGGAGGCAATCATGGGATCCCATGCAGGAATCACAGCTGAAGGGGATAACAAGGTATTAATGCAGAAAGTTTCTAAAGAATTATTAACAATGTATAAAAACAATAAAGCAAAAATATTATTTACAAATATTTTATCTAAATTTCCTGTCTTATTAAGATTAACTTATGGTTTTACATTCAAAAATATAAATAATCCCGGTGTCCAATGTAAATTATTAAACTTCAGAAAGGAATTATTGATTTCAAAACTTGCACTACGCATAAGGGATGCAAAAAAACCAAATAATTCTATCTTTAATATTTGGATGAAAGAAGAATCTGATACTGTGCAACAATTGGCACATTCATATATTGATCACGTTACACTTGTAGAAACTATAAAAAATGAAAATAAATGTGATTCTTCAGTTAAAATATATTTTAATAAAGTAAGGAATCTCTATGCATTATCAAATATTGAAGAAAATCTTTCATGGTATATGACACAGGGATTACTAACAAAACATCAATCAAGGAAATTAACTAAACTTTCTCAACTATTATGTTCAGATTTAGTAAAATATTCAGGAGATTTATGTGATGCTTTTGGTATTCCAAAACATATGAAAACAGCTCCTATTGCTAATGATTGGATTAAATATAATGATTTTGACAATAAGGGTGAACTCTTGGAAAGTGCAAGAATATGGTAAATTAATTGTTTCTTATAATGGGTAACATTTAAATTTTCATTTAACCAAACTTGTTGACCTATTTAAAAGGTTACATAGCAATTGCCATTAATATCATTAACTCCGTTGCAATTTTCAGGTTCTGTAGCACACCCAACAATAAGTAATAATATAATTAGTCTGCGAATCATAGGGGGTTA
>CAJWJQ010000090.1:0-2586 GCA_913041905.1 uncultured Gammaproteobacteria bacterium | reverse complement strand
AACCTAGTATAAAAGTTACTTGAGTAGATATGAAATGTTGTACAATTTGTTGTGCAACTCTTTTTGTTCTCTAAATGTTTAATGTCTTGCTCTTCATGGCTAGCATTTTTTTTATAGTTAGCTCTATTATTGAATGTAGCATAGCTATTCCTCTTGAGGTATGTCTATATCCAACAATACGATTATAAAATGAAAAAATACGAGTTTCTATATTAGATTTTGTAAAAAC
This sequence comes from uncultured Gammaproteobacteria bacterium, assembly GCA_913041905.1. Taxonomy (GTDB): domain Bacteria; phylum Pseudomonadota; class Gammaproteobacteria. The sequence continues at coordinate 2,357 of CAJWJQ010000090.1, read as the reverse complement.
TCTATTTTCATTTTCATCAGTTGAATTTAGTAATACTGATAATTTTTTTAGAATAGTATCTATATTATTAGGCGAATTATTTTTCTGTAAACCAAATTTATCATCACCAATAATTCCAAAAGCTTCTACAAACAAATTTATCATTTTGCCAGTTTTTTCATAATAATAAAAAGTTTGATTTATTTTTTTTATAGACTTAGAAATAACATTATTTACGTTTTTATTAAATTTATTTACTAGTAAAAAAATATCATCAACATCTTTTTTAATTAAAGCAAATTTATCTTTATTATCTATTTCTAAATTATAAGCAGCAATTAATGCTTTATCAATTTTTTCAAAAGATAATAAAATTTTATTTATTAAATGGTCAATTTTACTATAGCCAGAAGCAACTAGAGCAACTCTACGCACATTATGTTTCCACTTTTTTATATCATATTCTCTGTCATAAGGTTTGACTTTAACAAAATCATTAATCCAATTAGATAAAGATTCATTAATAAAATCTTCCTCTATACTTCCTCTAAATTTTACATAATCTTCTAATTTAACTAGTTGGTTTAAGTTACATTTTTCAATATATTTATTTAAAACTGAACGGTCTCCAGTGGAGATGTGTATATATCTAGCTTTGAGCTCTTCTGTTAGTGCGCTTTTAACAATTTTTTTATATTGAATTTCGGCGTTTTGGGGATCGTTAGATTTATAATAGTATTCAAAAAGTCTTTGCGGTTTATCAGTTACTTCATCAATTTGGAAAAAATTATCAACTTTTAATTGTTTTAACTTCTTGGCAAATCTTTCAAAGCGGTCCATTCTTACAAGATAATTATTTTTACCATCTTTACTTTCCCACATCAGGTCACCTTTACTCAAATCAACGCCGCCACCACCTTTTATTGATTCGGGTTTGGCATGACCTGAGGAACCTGGATAATATTCGCAAAATTGTATTGATGGATTAACCATTATTAAAGCTTCTTTATTTTCCTCCAAAAATTTCAATAAAAACTGAAAATCTTCCTCAGTTTCACCAGGCAAGCCAATCATAATGTTTATTGTTAGATCTATTCCTGCTTCCTTGCCCTCTCTTAATATGGCAGGTAAATCTACACCTTTTTGAAGCGCGAGGGTTTTACCTACTTTTTCTAATAAGTGTTTTGCTGGTGTTTCCACACCATATGTAATGAAAGTACAGCCGGCTTTTTTCATTTTTTCATAAAATGGTTTTCTCATTTCTTTACGGACAACACTACTTTCCATGCTCCATGATAGTTTTTCGTTTAAACCTGACTCAATCATTAGATCGCAAAATTCATTTAAAGCGGACATTTTGCCGTTATCAATATTGTTAGTAAATCGGATTGATTCTAAAGTTGGAAATTTATTTTTAAAATAAACAACTTCATCAAACATTCTTTGTCCAGATCTAAATCTGAACGGATATCTTTTGTTTGTCATAAAACCGATTGCACTACAATAATTACATTTATTTACACATCCTCTAGAACTATGAAGCGGTAAAGCACGTGTTTCATAATGCTGTATATTACAATCATCAAAATCTGGAAAAGGTAATGTATCAAGTTTACCTTTATACATTGAAGGGGGGCCTTTTATAATTTTTCCTTCTCTTTTATACACCATCCCAGCGACAGGTAATCCTGTGTCATTCTTTACCGCATTAACATAATCAAGGAGAGCATTTTCACCCTCATCTTGACAAACAGCATCAATATATTCAAGATTAATTAGTCGATCAGTAGAGGAGGCGTTTTCCATATAGTGAGCAACTCCAGGGCCACCTAAAAGATGTTTTATACCTGGACAATGTTTTCTAAGATCTTCGAAAAAAATCTCTGTAATAATTCTCGAAGAATCATAAACTGAACAACCTACAATTATTGGGTTTGCCTTTTTTATTTCATTTATGTAATGAAGCATTAATGGTCTAAATTCCTTATACATTTCAACCATAGTTTTACGGATAAACAATTTTTCTGATTGGCTATGCTTGACGTGCCAAAAGTCAAAATATTTTTTTCCTCTTGTTTTGTATATTTGTGCATTTGCATCAAATGTTTTGCATGATATTCCGTTATGACTTAAGTATGACTTTAAAAGACCATGCGCTAAAGGTGGATGAAATGTACCCCACAGAGGAAGTTGTAGCAACACAACATCATAATGATCATTATTGTCAATTACTTTGTTGTATATGTTATTTTTAAACTTACTAATTTTTTCTTTTTCAATATTTTCTAACATTATAAAATAAAGAATTTTAATATGATTGTTTATTTTTTCAAACAGTTTTTCTAACCAGATAGACAAATATTAAAGAGGTTGCGAAC
>CAJWJQ010000089.1:0-2632 GCA_913041905.1 uncultured Gammaproteobacteria bacterium | reverse complement strand
TACGACAGGCATAAAAAAAGGCGAGTAAAAACTCGCCTTTTTGAATTTTGTTTTGGGTTGGAACGATTACATTCCCATGCCACCCATTCCTCCAGGGGGCATATCACCAGCAGCTCCAGATTTTTCACTTTTTTTTCTTTCATGAGGGTCCAATATAGCCTTTCTTAATCTACAAGATTTTGGAGTAATTTCTAAAGCCTCATCACTATTAAGTATACTCAGTTGCTCAGCAATTGACATCTTACGTACTGGTGTCAGCACGATGTTTTCATCAGTTCCTTGAGTTCTCATGTTTGTAAGCTTTTTACCTTTCATAACATTAATGATCATATCACCAGGTTTTGGAGCTAGCCCGACAATCATTCCGGCATAAACAGAGTCATTATGAGTAACAAACATTTCACCTCTCGCCTGTAAATTATATATTGCAAAAGCAACAGCTTTACCTTTTTCCATTGAAATTAATGCACCATTTCTTCTGCCTTCCATCTCACCTTCAAATTTTCCATAAGAATGAAATATTCTATTAATCACACCGTTACCTTTTGTTAATGTTAGAAATATATTTGTGTAACCCATCAAACCTCTAGTAGGTGCATGAAATATTAATCTTTTCTTGTCTTTTCCTGTATCTTTAAGGTCAATTAATTTACCTTTTCTTCTATTCATTGAGTCGATTACTTTTGAAGAATATTCTTCGTCTAAATCCATAGTAATTTCTTCAATTGGCTCTAATCTATTTCCATTATCATCTTTTTTAAATAAAACTTTAGGTGGACTTACGGTCATTTCAAAACCCTCACGTCTCATTTGTGTTAGTAAAATTTCAAGCATCAGTTCTCCTCTTCCACTTATTTCAAATGAATCTTTACCTGTGTGTTCTGAAAAAGTAATTCCAACATTATTTTGTGCTTCAAGTGCCAATCTATCTCTAATTTGTGTACTTGTTAATTTTTTACCTTCTATGCCTGCAAGAGGGGAACTATTAACAGTTATTGTAATTGACATTGTTGGAGGATCTATAGGAGTTGCTGTTATTGGTTCATTGACATCAAGATCACAAATAGTATCTGCGACGTTTGCCTTTTCTAATCCAGCTATTACCACAATATCTCCAGCCTCACCTACATCAATAGGAACCTTTTTTGTTCCCTCGTACCTAAAGATTTTAGTTAGTCTACCTTCGTCTACTTTTTCCCTTTGAAGATTTATAGCTTTAATTTGTTGATTAGCTTTTGCAGTTCCTTGAGATATTCTTCCAACCAAACTTCTACCTAAAAAACTATCAGCGTATAAAAGAGTAGATAACATTGCAAAAGGTTTTGATTTATCAAACTCAGCAGGTTTGACCTGATCAATAATCAGATCTAATAATGGATTAAGATTTTCTCTTGGTTCGTCCAATTCTTTACTTGCCCATCCAGATCTTCCACTTGCATATAAAACAGGAAAATCTAATTGCTCTTCATTAGCATCTAAACTTACAAATAAATCAAAAGTCTCTTCTAAAACTTCGTTAGCTCTTTGATCAGGTTTGTCCAGCTTATTAATAACTACTATTGGTTTTAAACCTTGTCTAAGAGCTTTTGCTAATACAAATTTAGTTTGTGGCATTACACCCTCTGCAGAGTCTATTAGTAATAATGCTCCATCTGCCATGCTCAACACACGTTCAACTTCAGCTGCAAAATCTCTGTGACCCGGTGTGTCAATGATATTTATTCTTGAGTTTTTCCAATTAATCGACGCAGGCTTTGCTAAAATTGTAATACCTCTTTCTTTTTCTAATTCTCCAGAGTCCATAAGTCTTTCATCAACAATTTCATTTTCTCTAAATGATCCACTCTGTTTCATTAAATTATCTATAAGAGTAGTTTTGCCGTGATCAACGTGAGCTATAATTGTTATATTTCGAATACTGTTGTTCATAATTTGAGGCTCTTATACATAGATAGTTACATTTGAAAACTAAAAAAAAACCCCCGATTTTATCGGGGGTTTTAGAATTTTTAGGTTCTAGAGATATGGGACTACATTCCCATACCACCCATTCCTCCCATACCACCCATTCCTCCACCAGGAGGCATAGCGGGACCAGCTTCTTTTTCTTCTGGTTTGTCAGCAACCATTGCTTCAGTTGTAATTAGTAAACCGGCAATAGAAGCAGCATCTTGAAGCGCTGTTCTTACAACTTTAGTTGGGTCTATAATTCCTTTTGCAAACATGTCGCAGTATTCTTCGTTTTGAGCATCATAACCTTGATTTGGTTTTTTGCCTTCTAAAAGTTTTCCAACAACAACTGATCCGTCAACTCCAGCATTAGCTACTATTTGTCTGATAGGAGTTTCCAAAGATTTTCTAATGATGTCCACTCCAGCTTTTTGATCAGCTCCTTTATGTTTTACTTTATCAAGATCTTGAGATGCATAAAGTAACGCGCATCCTCCACCAACAACGACGCCTTCTTCCACGGCAGCTCTTGTTGAGTTTAGTGCATCTTCTACTCTATCTTTTCTCTCTTTAACCGCAACTTCAGTTGCACCACCAACTTTGATTACAGCAACTCCCCCAGCCAATTTAGCTAATCTTTCTTGAAGTTTTTCTTTATCATAATCAGAAGTTGTTTCTTCAA
>CAJWJQ010000088.1:0-2635 GCA_913041905.1 uncultured Gammaproteobacteria bacterium | reverse complement strand
TCCAATATTGTTCAGATGTTGTCATTATTAATGGCCACAAATATTGACTATAACCGTAAACAAACATAAATATAAACATTGCAGCAATCATAGTCTTTGAAAGCGGTATTAAAAAATCTATAAAAAATTTCCAACTATTTGCTCCATCTAACTTAGCGGATTCCAATAATTCATCTGGAATAGATTTATAAAATTGCCTGAAGAAAAAAGTTGCTGTAGCAGAAGCTACAAGTGGCAAAATTAACCCGGTATAGGAATTAGTTAATTTTAAATCAGATACTATTTGATAGCTTGGTAAAATCCTTACTTCTAAAGGCACAAGAAGGGTTATAAAAATTAACCAAAACAGGGGTGTTGCAAGCTTAAATCTGAAATAAACTATCGCAAAAGCTGACATCGATGATATTATCACTTTAATCGCTGCTATACCAATAGCCATAATAAAACTATTAATAAACATTTTTGTAGCAGTAATTTCTTGAGAAAATCCTCCAGTTTGGTTCAATACTTCACTATAATTTTTTAACAATTGGTCACCTAAACCCCATTTCATCCCCTCGGTAAGAATAGCTACATTCTCATGAGTTGAGCTGGCAAACGCTATCCAAATAGGAATGATCATTACCATCACCCCAAGAAAAAGAATCAAGTGTGCGAATATTTGAGAGTACTTATTATTCATTTTCCTGAATATAATAGTCCCCTGACAAACCAGCGCTGTAAAAATATTACAACTAATATCGGTGGAATAATTGATAATATTATATAGCTAAAACTACCTATTGAGGTTCTCATAAACATAATTTTCATACCCATAATTACAGTCCAATAATCCTCACTTGATGTTACAAGAATAGGCCATAAATATTGGTTATATCCATATACAAACATAAAAATAAAAATAGCTATAATCATAGTTTTTGAAAGAGGCATTAAGAAATCAATAAAAAACTTCCAGCTATTTACCCCATCAATTTTAGCTGCCTCTAATAATTCTTCAGGAATTGTCTTATAAAATTGTCTGAAAAAAAAGGTGGCTATTGACGACGCTAATAAAGGCAAAATTAATCCTGTATAAGTATTAGTTAAGTTAAGTTCTGAAACTATCGCATAGCTTGGGAATATTCTTACTTCAAGTGGTACTAGAAGAGTTGTAAATATTAGCCAAAAATAAGTTGTAGCTAGTTTTATTTTAAAGTATACAATCGTGTAAGCCGCCAAAAGAGAAGTAATTACTGTCAAAGTTGCAATTCCAAAAGCCATTACCAAACTATTCGATATCAACCTTAAAAAAGTTACCTCTTTTGAAAAACCACCCCTTTCAAATAACACATTTTGGTAATTATTCAAAAAATTGTCACCAAGTCCAAATTGCATACCTTTTGTAGCAATTGTAATACTATCATGAGTAGAACTTGCGAAAACAATCCAGATAGGCACCATAATTAGTAAAGTGCCTAAGAGTAAAATTGAATGAGCAGATATTTGTGAGTATTTTGATGCCATTAATTATAATGTACTTTTCTTTCGATAAATCTGAATTGGAATATAGTTATAACTAAAACTATTATCATCATTATTATTGATTGCGCACCTGCACTACCTAAATCAAGTCCCCTAAATCCATCAATATAGGCTTTGTAAACCAAAGTTTTAGTTTCCCCACTTGGGGCTCCAATAGTGGTAGTATCAATTATGCCTAACGTGTCAAAAAAAGCATATGTAATATTTATTATAATTAAAAAGAAAGTAGTTGGCATCAAAAGTGGGAAAGTCACTGTCCAAAATCTTCTAAAACTGCTTTTGCAGTCGATCAATGAAGCTTCTATTAGAGATTTTTCAATATTTTGTAACCCTGCTAAAAAGAATATAAAATTAGCACTTATCTGTTTCCAAGAACCTGCAATCATAACATAAATGTATGCATCTGAAACAGAGTTCATCCAGTTAAAACCCCAAAGATCATTAAAAAAACTATAAAGTAACCCCAATCTTTCACTAAAAAAATAATTTGCTGTAACTCCCACAACGGCAGGAGCAATAGCGTAAGGCCAGATCAATAATGTCTTATAAGCACTTTTCCCATGTATCACTGAATTTGCTTGTACGGCCAGAAGTAAGCCCAACGACCCTGTAACAAGTGTTATTACAAAGATATAAATTAATGTAAATTTAAATGATCTAAGATAAGCAGGATCAGTAATTACTAATTCAAAATTATCAAACCAAACAAAAGTCTTGGAAAAGCCAAAAGGATCCTGTGCTGTAAAGGCATCTGTAAAAGTCTGTATTATTGGCCAATATAAAAAAATTAAAATAATTACTAATTGAGGCGCTATAAACAAAAATGGTGATAAGTTTGAATTAAACTGAACTTTTTTCATAATACAAAGGGTAAAAGTAAGTCAGACACTTTTTGAATCTAGCTACAAATGTAATAAAAGGAATGCGACTATTCAAAAACAGATTTGTTGTTTTGTTACGTAATTTGCAATTGCTAGTTGCTTTACGCTGATAGTTGTATAAATAAAATTAGTCTGAAGCACAATTATTATGCTTGGAGTGGAATTTATAAAATTTTGCTAATTCAAAATGAAGAACAAATTTAGTCATAAATATTAAAAAAATAGACTCT
>CAJWJQ010000087.1:0-2708 GCA_913041905.1 uncultured Gammaproteobacteria bacterium | reverse complement strand
AAGATATGGGAATTCCTGATGAAAATATTAGATTTGATGATTTTGGAAGTTAATTGTTGAATAGTTTAATATGTCATTTCTAAAATCCTAAAATTTTTTCCTTATAAAGTTACAGAATAACCACCATCTACTGGTAAGTTAATTCCATTGATATAACTAGCTTCATCGCTACATAAAAAACAAGTAGCACTTGCTATTTCTTTAGGATTAGCAAACCTTGCTGAAGGTATTTCTGATTTGTATTCGTTTTCAATTTCCCTTTCTTTTTTATGATATGTTATTGCATTAGATTTAATTAAATCTTTTAGTCTTTCTGTAAGTGTAAATCCAGGTAATATATTATTTATTGTAATTCCAAATTTGCCTAATTCAAAAGATAATGTTTTAGACCAGCTTGCCATGGCCCATCTTACGGTGTTAGAAACACCTAAGTTTTGTATTGGTGCTTTAACAGAGACAGAAATTATATTTACTATTCTACCAAATTTTGATTTTTTCATATGAGGGACGAGTGCTTTAACTAAAATGTGACTGCAATGAAGATGCATAGAGATATATTGGTCAAATTCTTCTTTTTTTGCATTCATTATTTTTCCAGCTGGTGGTCCTCCAGTATTATTTATTAATATTTCTGCATTGTAGCCTTCGGATAAGAAAGTATTAATATGAGCTTTTAATTTATCAGGATTATTAAAATCAGCAACAATAAAATTATGCTCTTGATTACTTGATTCATCTAATTTTTTAAGGACACTTTTTAACTTGGTTTCATCTCTTGCTACTAGTGTTATATGTGCTTTTTGTTTAGAAAGCATAAGTGCAATAGCTTTTCCAATTCCCTGTGTACTACCACATACAATTGCTCTTTTGCCTTTTAATGATAAATTCATATATATTTTTTAACTTATAAATATAATACAATATATGAAGAAAGATTATGCTTTAAAAATGGATCATAATGATCCAATAAGATTTGCAAAAAATCATTTTTTTGTACCTCAAAGAAAAGACACTAAAGTAACGTATCTATGTGGAAATTCATTAGGATTACAACCTAAGGACACAAAAATTTATATAGAAGAGGAATTGAGTAGTTGGAAAAAAAATGCTGTAGACGGACATTTTATTGGTAATAGACCATGGGTTGATTATCAAGAAGAAGTTAAAAAGATGTTGTCTAAATTATTAGGTTCAAGTCAGAAAGAAATAGCTGTTATGAATTCACTTTCAGTTAACCTCCATTTATTAATGATAAGTTTTTATAGACCTGATAAAGCAAGATTTAAAATATTAATGGAGAAAAATGCTTTTTCTTCTGATAGATATGTTGTGATTTCTCATTTGGAATCTCGTAATTTATCTTATGAAGATACTATTATTGAAGTATCGCCTAGAGATAATGAAGATAGCTTAAGAACCGAGGATATAATTAATACAATTGAAAAAAATAATGATAATATATCGTTGGTTTTATTGCCAGGTATTCAATATTATACAGGACAATTATTTGATATTGAAAAAATTTCAGCAGAATGTCACAGACATAAGATTATTGTTGGTTTTGATCTCGCTCATGCCATTGGAAATGTACAATTAAATTTAAGTAAATGGGGTGTTGATTTTGCTACTTGGTGTAGTTATAAATATTTAAATTCTGGTCCAGGAGGAATTTCAGGAATTTATGTAAATAATAAATTTCATAGTGATTTTTCATTTCCAAGATATCAGGGATGGTGGGGAAATAAAATAGAAACTAGATTTCAAATGAATGAAAACATAGATCCATCTATATCTTCAGAGGCATGGGTAATGAGTAATCCTCCAATTTTAATGTTGGCTTCTCATCTAGCATCTTTAAATGTTTTTAATAAGATTGGTTTTCCTAAAATTTTAGAAAAAGGAAAACTATTAACTCAATATTTAGGGGAATCTTTAGAAAGTTTAAGTTCTTATGGTTTAATTTTTAAAATTATAACTCCTTCTAATAGGGGATCTCAATTGTCATTATTTTTTCATATGAATGGCAAAAAAATTTTTAATAAATTAATGGATAGGGGATTTATAGTTGATTATAGAGAGCCGAATGTCATTCGAGTTACTCCTGTTCCATTATATAATTCTTTTATGGATGTTTATAACTTCGTAACTAATTTAGAAGAAATTATTAACGATCTAGTGGATTAATTCTTCACGCATTGTTTTATCAGTTATTTTCATGCATGCTTCGATTATAGCTTTTTTATCATAACCACACTCAGTATATAATTGATCTTGTGAACCATGTTCAATTATTTTGTCTGGTATACCAAGTCTTTTGATATAATTTTTATAATTATTATCTGACATGAATTCAATAATAGAACTGCCAAATCCTCCAAGTAAACACCCATCTTCTACAGTTAATATGTATTTGTATTTTCTTAATATTTTATGGAGCAGTTCGCTATCAAGAGGTTTAACAAATCTCATATCATAATGTGACGGATTTATTCCTATTGTATTTAGTTCTATTATAGCCTTGGAAGCATAATTGCCAATATGGCCAATAGTAAGTATTGCTAAATTTTTACCACTAGATACTTTTCTTCCCTTACCTATTTTTATTTTTTTAAAAGAAGTTTCCCAATTTACTAAGACCCCTTGACCCCTGGGGTATCTTATTGTAAATGGTTTATCTTTTTGCAATTGAGCAGTATACATTAAATTTC
>CAJWJQ010000086.1:0-2733 GCA_913041905.1 uncultured Gammaproteobacteria bacterium | reverse complement strand
TGATAACGTTCCCATTCATCATTTTTATAAGATAGGAAAGATTTTTTCATTACAGATCCCATAACTTCATCTGATAATTTATTAATTTTCAACGCTTCTATTGCCTCAAGTAGATTTCTTGGCAATCTTTTAATACCCATTTTTTTAAATTGTGCATCAGTCATTTGATACAAGTCTTGATCTGTTGGCTTTCCTGGATCTATTTTATTTTTTATTCCTTCCATAGCTGAAGAAACTGTCATTGCTAAAGCTAAATATACATTCATTGTCATGTCGGCCGCTCTATTTTCTATACAATATCTATTTTGAGGTAGTCGAAATTGAGCAGATCTATTATTATGTCCATAAGTTATATTTGTTGGAGCCCAAGTCACAGTTCCACCTTCAAAACCTCCAACTCTTGGAACTAAACCATTGTAAGAGTTAACTGTTGAACATGTAATTGCAGTTAAGGCTTCTGAGTTTTTCATTAACCCTCCAACCGCATATTTAGAATATTTAGACCAGCCTTTACCGTCAGTAAAAATATTTTTTCCTTTCTTATTTATATCTTCCATTGAAAAATTAATATGTGCACCAGATCTCCAATCACCTATTGTAGGTTTAGGCATAAATGTAATAAACATATTATTTTTTTTGGCTATTTCTTTTAAAAGAATTCTTAAGAAAACTAATCGATCAGCTATTTCTAATAAATTTGTATAATGAAAATCTAATTCAAATTGTGAATAGGCGCCTTCTGCAACAACATCATGTAAGTTCCAGCCCAGCTCTTCAAGAATATCAATTAATTCTTTTAGAAAATGCATTGAATCTAAAGAGTATTCCACATCATATCCAAAAGCTTGTCTTCTAGGCCTTATTCCATTTATTGGGTCATTGTCTATTGCTTTAACAGGTTTGCCATCTTCTCCATATTTCATTGCAATAAATTCTGGTTCAATCCCACACATGCCTTTGTAACCTGCGTCTTGTGCTTTTTGCATTGCACGTTTTAAAGCTTGTCTTGGACATACATTATAAGGTTTACCTTCCCAATAAAGATCAGCAAATATAATAGCCATTGTTCTGTCCCATGGACAAATATAAACAGAATCTAAATCAGGCAGCATTACTTGATCAGAGTCAGCAGGAGTTAGTTCAGGGACAAAAGAAATTGAGTGAACTGCAAACTGAGGACCTTTTCCCAGACATAATAGTTCAAAATCACTCATTGGAACTGGTTTTGTTTTTGGAATACCATGCAAATCTATCCAACTTGATAATACATATTGTACTCCAGTACTTTTAAGTTTTTTGTGTATTGCAGGAATTTTTTTTCTATTTCTTTCTACAGCATCTTCAAATTTTTCGTAATAAATTTTATTTTTCATTTTATTTACTGTGGCATATCCTCTGGATCAATTCCAGGAACAAATGTTATGCCAGCTTTTTGTTTCCAATCATGAGGGTAAGCTGCATAAAAAATTACACATTTTTCATCACATTCGTAAGCAATGTGATTGTCTCTAGGAATATATAATACATCCCCAGGGTTACAAATGTATGATTGACCATCGCAAGTTAGGCGAAAAGTACCTTCCATACAGTAAATAATTTCATCACAAGTTAAATCCCATGGAACTGAAACCTTATTCAAAAAATTTAATCCTCCACACATGGTGTCACTAACTTTACTAGTTACAAATGGTTTTATATAACTCTTTCCCGGCTCTAATGTATGAAGTCTGTTTTCAATATCTTTAAATTTATATAATTGTGGCTTTTTTGACATTTCTTCTCCTTTTCTGTTTATATTTTTATTGGTTCATTTAATTCTACTTTGTAGCCATCAGGATCTTCACAAAAAGCAATAACTCTAGTGCCATGTTTCATAGGGCCTGGTTTACGAGTAATATTTATCCCTACTTTTGCAAGATCATCGCATGCTTTGTAAACATCGGGTGTTTCAATACAAACATGACCCCATCCATTTCCTTTTTCATAATCTTCTTTTTGATCCCAATTATGTGTTAATTCGAGGCAAGGAGATTCTGTTTCTAGTCCATAACCAATAAATGCATTCGTAAAACGTCCGTCAGGATAATCCGTTTTTCTTAAAACTTTCATACCTAATGTTTTGCAATAAAAATTAAAAGATGCTTCTAAATCTTTTACTCTAATCATTGTATGAGCTAGTCTGTAACCATCATTTATTTCTTTAGACATTTTTTTTTCCTTTCACTAATTTTGAAGATTTCATTGTTTCTTGAATAATTAATTTTTGAAAAACTTGAACTCCTTTTTCCCAATATGGAGATAATAATCCTCCCTCATTAGATGCCGGAGAAGATCTTCCTTCTTGTAATCTTTCACAAATTTCATGGTCTTCTTTATGAACATTCCACCATATCTTTTTGGTTATATTACTCTCCTTTTTTGTCATTATCGTTCCATCAGTAGTATAAATAATTCTTTTTTGACTTGTTATACTCGGGCTAATTGGGACATTTAAATAAACACCAATTTGATTAGGGTAATAACTCCCAATTATAAAATTAGGGAACAAAGACAGATATTTAGATGAAACTGATAAAGCATTAGCATTTTTGTTATCTTCTTGTTTAACATTTACACCACTTCCATAACATATGCCGTCTACAATTGTATAATGATCTTTCAATGGTTGATTTGTAGTTGTTTTATGAACAAATTGAACATGATAAGGTTCAATAAAATTTTCAATTAGAAATT
>CAJWJQ010000085.1:0-2761 GCA_913041905.1 uncultured Gammaproteobacteria bacterium | reverse complement strand
GCCATTACACGTTTAACATTGCCATCTAAAGCAATAAATGGCTTATTAAATGCGATAGAAAGAACAGCCCCTGCAGTATAATCACCCACGCCTGGTAGACTTCTAAACTTATCCCAAGAACTAGGGATAATAGATTCATAATCCTTACAAACAATTTTTGCTGCTTTGTGAAAGTTTCTACATCTCGCGTAGTACCCCAATCCTTCCCAAATCTTTAATAAATTTGATTCAGGTGCTTTTGCAACAGATACAATATCAGGATATTTTTGAATCCAATTATTGTAATAAGGAATAACTGTCTCTACCTTTGTTTGCTGCAACATAATCTCAGAAACCCAAATATTATACGGGTTTTTATTATTACGAAATGGGAGGTCTCTTTTCGCTATATCAAACCAAGTTAATATTGATGTTGATATGTTCACTATTGTAATAGATTATTTTTTTAAAAAAACTTTTCTAAGAGTCCACTGAAAAGAAGATAGAGACTGTAAGAGTGCTTCATTTTGATCTTTTTCAACCTCTGTTTTTATTTTTTCACCAATATTATCTATTTCTTTTTCAATATCATGTTGGATTAAAGCACCTTTGTCTGTCAAAAAAACTTCGATGGCTCTTTGATCTCTTTGGCTTTGTTTTCTCTCTACCCAATTTTTTTTTTCTAATCTAATGACTAGCCTTGTCACCGTACTATTATCTAAGCCTAATGTCCAAGCTAATTCAGACATTTCGATTCCATCATCAGGTATGGAAATAATTGCCAATGTCTGACTATATGTCAAATCATTTATAGATATATTTAACCTGAATAATCTTTGCAGGTCGATTAAAAATAAAGATATTAACTCACCATAGTGCATAGTTGTATATTACAAATATATAAATTTTTATAAAAGACTAGTATCTTGGTAATGATAATAACAGTTCTGCGTGATTTATATAAAGTGAGTCTAGCTTTTCTCTTTTTTCTTTTGAAAGCATGTGCCCCACACTTTGATAATGATCTAGATTAATTGGGCCAAAGGTATACCATTGTCCTTGCATAAGAGGCTCATTAGCTACAAATGGAACAATTGGGTCTGCTCCATTTTCTCCTGAAGTTGGACCCTTCATTGATCTAACATTAACTATACCATCATTTTCCCACCAGGTTGAGTCTGTTTCATTTCCGTCTTCCTTAAAAATAATTTTTGAGCCTAATAATTTTGCTCTTGAGCGAATAAGTAAAAAAACATCATCATTTGGAATATGATATCCTGTGGATTCATCTTTAGTAGTCGCTGAAAAAACAAAAGAAAAATAATATATATCAGGGCTTGCATTTAAATAGCCATTTAATTCTGCAGCGCCATCTAAACTTAAATCCCAAGAGCTAATATTTGTTGTTTTCCATGCATTGTGATTTCTCATTTTGTACACATAATTAGCCCATGATTCTTCTGAGGATCTATTTAGATTCCACTGGCTTAAGTCAAAATCATAAAAATCTGTCCCTACTACACCTGCTAGACCAATAAAATATTGTATAAATGGAAACGTTTTTGTAATAATATCTGCTAATGTGCTACCATCATGAGGTGTCGCTAATGAGGTTATACTGGATATCCAATCTTTTCTTGAAAGACCTAATAAGTCTGATTTTTCATTTGTTGTACTAGAATCGTTTTCAAATAATTCTGTTTCTAATAAATATTGTAACATTCGAGCTGTTTGTCCACCCATACTATGTCCAATTAAATGCACAGGGTGGTTTTTATCCCACTCAGGGTATAATCCTTTATATTTCTTATCAGAAGGTTTTTGGATTAGACCATATTTTTTTGCATGTTTATATCCATAATCTGTTTGTCCGCCTTTAAGCTGATAATAAACTTCGACTGCTCTATCCCAGTTGGATGATATTGGCCCGACAGATACATTAAATACTTTAAATCCATTTTCTTCTAATGTCTTTTGGATATCTTTTTTCCCACCCCAATAATGGTAATTACCCATCTCATCATTCCCCCAACCAAAAAAACCATGAATTAAAACTATTGGATAATCATTTTGTGCATAGAAAACATTTATAAACAACGTAAGGGATAAAATGAATTTCATTATAAATAAACTAAAAATTTATACTTAGATCTAAACCATTGGTCCATCCACCTGTTCCATAAAAGTATAAACCATAGCCGATTATAATTCCTTTATCTTTATAATTAAAACCTACACCACTTGATCCAAGAATAGTTTTTATTACACTTTCCTTTATATTTTGGCTAAGCTTCCTTGTAGATGTCCCCCAGATAAAATTTAGGTTTTTGGGAAGAGAAAAAATGCCACTAATAAAATAATCTTTATTTTTTTTATTATTAATAGATAGATAGTCTATCGAAATTTTTAGCGGCAGATACTCTAATTTTTTACAAATTCCAATATTATACCTTAATGGCGACTTTTCAATAACATTATTAATTCGACTTTTGTTTATTGATATATCATCAATCGATAATCCAATGTTTGTTTTGTATTTTTTTATATTCCATATCGCACCTAATGATAAATAGAATATCATTGAACTGTATTTGCCCAATTTTGAAAAATATAATTGGTTAGAAATACCATAGCTTATAGGAAGGTTTTTTGATAATCCTGAATAACCTAATCTCATCCACGTATCACTAGAACTATAATTATTTGTTGGTATTGCATTTTCATCATATCCTTTAAAAGTCCCATAAGAAATATGATTAATTGCTACTGTTATTAATCGATT
>CAJWJQ010000084.1:0-2765 GCA_913041905.1 uncultured Gammaproteobacteria bacterium | reverse complement strand
TTGGTCAATGCATAGGTGTATTTACGAGATTAGATAAAATAATTAACAAGAAAGTCTTCGGCGCATTAGGAGTGTTAATATATTTTTATTTAGTATATACAAATCAAGAGATATTAATTACCGCTTTAAGCAGACCACTCTCTCTTTAAAAGAAATATTTACATAATTTAATCAAAATTATTTTGAAATAGTTACTGTTTGAACTGGTGGCTCAAGGTATATAATACAATTCCCTCCACCTGTAGTTGCGACTAACGTGTTAGCAACATCAAACTTTATTAGTATTTTTGGGACATCTGTTGCTTTAGGTGTATAAGGGACTGCCATAGCTACAGTGAATGTAAAAGTTGATGCTCCATCTGTTTTTGAAGTTCCATTCGCAGCAAATGTAGCGGTTAAGTCTGAATAATCACCTCCACCATTAGTATCAGGAATAGTCCATTCCATCTCAGCTAAAGTACCACTCGGCGCAGTTTTTGCTGTTGTTGTAGCATTTGATGCTGCCACACTTGGTGATGCAACTGTATTACATGTCGTTCCACTAACATCAACAGTGCCTGTTATTTTAAAAGTGCTTGAAATTGTTGATCTAACATGAGTATAAGTTCTACCCAATGTTAAAGTAAAATTATTTAAATAAGTACCAACATCTGCTCCAACAGCCTTAGACGCTATATCAAATTCTTTCGTTCCAGTTCCAAGAACAACTGGGTCTGAGCAAGAAGATGAAGAACATAACTCAACTTTTGTTACTGTGGGTTTATACGAACTAGGAGTTGCTGCTGCCCCATACGATACCATAGGATAAATAATCACAAGAGTTAAAATTATTAATAATTTTTTCATTACGATCCTCTTCCCATAACAACAGCTCCTTTTACTCCTTTAACCATATTATTTTCTCTTCTTACTTTTTCATAAAACCTTTGCTCAACAGATCGATATGAATATGCCTGTGGAGACATGAACACAAAACTTTGATTTGTAGTTTCATTATT
Source organism: uncultured Gammaproteobacteria bacterium (assembly GCA_913041905.1). Taxonomy (GTDB): domain Bacteria; phylum Pseudomonadota; class Gammaproteobacteria. The sequence continues at coordinate 1,767 of CAJWJQ010000084.1, read as the reverse complement.
ACAACAGACAATATAATTTAATTTGACAAATTCACGGTCATTAGACATTGTATTATCATCGTGTATCCCTAATTCTATTGTAAATCTTCCGGTTGGCTGAAGATGCAAACTTAACACTTCACCATGTTTGATATCATATATACTTGAATCCCACTCATATACTTTATAATAAGCTTTTGCCCAGGGTAGATAGGGCAAATAAACTGCTGCCTCTAAATCATAACCATCTGCAGCTTCTTCTAATGCACCGTCAACCGTGTCTTTATCTGATAAAGCTTCATAAAGATTAAAATTTACATCATAAACTGAAGATTTTAATTCTAATCCTAGACCAATTCGCGAATGATCTGTATTTAGCTCTCTATCATAAAATATATTTCCACCATAAATGAGAGTTTTTGAATTATTCAGTTTTCTCCAAACTAACCCTAAATTAAGTGTTTCTCTACTATCATAACTAGATAATGAGAATTGAGATAAGTATGACTCATTGCCATTATTTTGAAGTTCTAGCAGACCTATAATTCTATAATCTGCTTTAGAATAATTTCTTAAGCGAGTCTCAATTTCTATTAATTTTAAATTAGGCATATTTTGTTTAGCCCAATTCTCTATTGTTGAATCTACATAGGGTAAAGCAGAGTTAGCAACTTGATCGACAACTCCTCCAGCAAACACAGGAGACACAAATAGTGCCCACACGACAAAATAATATTTTTTAAACATTCTACCCCTCTCAGTATATTTTAGTCATTTAGTAGGTAAAAAATCAATGATTTTATATAATTTTTAAAAAAACCAAAACCCAGATTGTAATTCCCAAAAATATAAAACCATAAACAATTACATTTATTATGTATCCAATAATTTTATATTCTAGATTATCTCTCTTATTTTTTTCATTAACAAACTGCCCTTTTTCCCAAACGCCACTATAGGTTTCACCGGTTTTATAGGCCCACATACCTTGTCCAAAAGGCCTTCCATGTTTATATTCTCCAGTATAAGTTTTGCCATTGGGAAATGTCGCTACTCCAGGTCCATGGGGAATATCATTCTCCCAGCAACCATCATAGGTCCTTCCATTGAGTGATGTTAAAATACCTTTTCCATGTTTTTTGTCATCTTTAAATTGACCTGTATATGAATCACCATTATCAAAGGTTTGAGTACCATGGGTATGCTTAGAATTAGTATATTTGATCTCCATTAATCAAGCTTTCTTGATTTGAGCTAGAACGGTGTAGAAGATAGGACCATCACCCATGTCAGTCACATCTTGAGTATTTAAGGCATTGGCATTTACACCGTTTTTCACAAGCGATCCTTTATATTGTTTTTGGGTTGAAGCTACTCCTTCCAACATAGAATCCATAATGATGGCGTTAGCATAAGTCTCACCAACATCATTGTATATACGACATAAGTCACCATCTTTTATTCTTCTCTTATCAGCATCCTTTTTTGACATCTCAATTGTTGGGCGTGATGCCATATTTCTTAATCTCTCAACCGGTACAAAAGAGTTACCGATAAACTGGTGTGTAGCCGGACTTAATATTTGTATAGGATATTTTTTCTTAAGATTTCTATCTTTAAATTCTTCTATATGGTTGGGATATGCTCCTAAACCTAATTTTTCTGTATCTTCAGAATAAATTTGAATTTTACCGTCTTTGGTTGGCCATCCATTTTTTAAATAATTTCTTTTATTATTATTTACATCACCTTTCATCCAACCATTCTTTTTTAATTTCTCGTATGTTA
>CAJWJQ010000083.1:0-2805 GCA_913041905.1 uncultured Gammaproteobacteria bacterium | reverse complement strand
AGAGCTTTAATGTCTATGAGGCTTGAAAAAAACTGGGGTGCATGGACATTAGATTATAGGCCAGATTTTACAGCCAAAGAATCCAGCCTGGATGTTTTTATCAATTGGAATAAGGAATTTATTGGAAAAGAGAGCGCAAAAAAAGATAATAGTAGTTTAAAACTTACACCTTTGATCGTTGAAACAGATGACATTGACGTTTGTAACAATGAGGCAGTAATGAAAGATGGAAAAAGTATTGGTTATGTTACCTCAGGGGGATTTGCTCATTATGTAAATAAAAGTATTGCTTTTTCCTATTTAGATAAAAATATTTTAAATTCTGATAAAAAAATTCAAGTAGAGATAAACGGCAATTTTTTTAATTGCTTAATAATTAAAGAACCACTTTATGATCCAAGTGGAAAAAAAATGAGAAATTAAACAATGTCCGAAATTTTTAAAATAATTGAAAAAACAAAGTTAGATGTTGTTAACAACCCTATTGAACAATCTCACGGGTTACCTAATGAATGTTATACAAGTGAGGCATATACAAAAATCGAAAGAAAGAAACTTTTTGAAGAAAAATGGTCTGTTATTGGAGTAGCCAGTTCTGTTCCTGATCCAGGAGATGCTAGACCTTTTGATTTATTAGGTATTCCATTATTAATTTTAAGAGACAAAAATAAAAAAATAAAAGTTTTTCACAACGTTTGTAGCCATAGAGGATACAAAATATTAAATAAACCTGAAAAAATAGCAAATGTTATAAGATGTCCTTATCATTCTTGGGCATATGATATGGAAGGAAAGTTGATTGCAACACCACATATTGGAGGAGCGAATAAACATGAGACAAAAGATTTTGACAAATCATGTAGTGGCCTTAAGGAAGTACGATCTTATGTATGGTTGGATTTAATTTTTGTTAATATTTCAAATAATACAGAATCATTTGAAGAATATATTAAACCTTTGAATGATCGCTGGTCAAAATTTTGGACAGAAGAAGATCAAAGATTGATCAAACATCCAAAGGATCATGGTTATTTTCAACTAAAAGCAAAATGTAATTGGAAATTTGCTATTGAAAATTATTGTGAAAGCTATCATCTACCATGGGTTCATCCAGGATTAAATTCTTATTCAAAACTAGAAGATCATTATCATATTGAAAGTGATCCAAATAGATTTGCAGGCCAAGGTACTACGGTTTACGATCCTAGATTAAAAGGATCAAAAAAATTTCCTTGTTTTCCTAATTGGCCAAAAGATAAAGAAAAATTTGCAGAATACGTTGCTCTTTTTCCCAATGTAATGCTGGGAATTCATAGAGATCATTATTACGCTTATTGGTTAGAACCCATCAACCATGCTTACACATTGGAGCATATGGAAGTTTATTACGTTGGTAATGAAGCCGCTTATTCAGATGAATACGGAGATCTTAGAAAAGAAAATTGTAAACTTTGGCTTGGTGTTCAATCTGAAGATGTGAATATTATTGAAGGAATGCAAGCTGGAAGAAACTCTCCTTCTTATAATGGTGGAAATTTTTCACCTGTAATGGATACTCCAACACACAATTTTCATAAATGGGTTGCAACAAACTTAACACAGCTGTTGAATAGATAAAATAGAATGAAATTTGATAGAAAAATAATCCCTAATAATAATTATAAACCTAATTTCATTACAAAAAAAAGATTACACGAAGATGAAATCAATTTCGAAGAATTAAGATCTTACAGATTAAATAGGGTAAAAAAAGAATTAGAAAAAAAAAACATTGAGGCCTGTTTATTATTTGATCCAATAAATGTTCGCTATGCTTTGGATACTACAAATATGAGCATATACAACATGCACAATCTTACTCGTTATTGTTTTATTCCTTTAAACGGGCCAGTTATACTATATGAGTATTTTAATTGTGAAGGTTTATCTAGCCATTTAGATTTAATAGATGAAGTAAGGCCAGCAATTACTTGGGATTATTTTAGCAATGGTGATCAAGCGAGTGTTCAATTAGATAAATGGATTAAAGAAATTAATGATCTCAATAATTCTTATTTTAAAAATAGTAAAAAACTTGCAATAGATGTAATTAATGGTCCTGCTGTAATGGCATTGAACAAAGCAGGATTAGAAATAGTTGATGCTAAATCAATTTTAGAACAAGCAAGGTCAATTAAGTCTACAGAAGAATTGAAATGTATGAAAGCTTCTATTGAAGTTGCAGAAATTGGAATTTCAAAAATGAGAAATGAATTGAAAGCAGGAATGACCGAAGACGAACTTTGGTCAATTTTGCATAAAACAAATATTGAGCATGGCGGAGAATGGATAGAATGTAGAATACTATCTTCTGGACAAAGAACAAATCCATGGATGCATGAAAGTAGTAATAAAATTATCCAAAAAGGAGAAATTGTATCATTTGATACCGATATGGTTGGTCCTTATGGATATTGCGCTGATATATCAAGAGCTTTTGTTGAAGGACATAAATTTAATTCTGAACAGAAAAAATTATATCAAATGGCTGTCGAACATATCAATTACAATGCAGAATTAATTAAACCTGGCTTACCATTTAAAGAGTTCACTGAAAAATCATGGAAACTTCCAGAGGAATATTATGGCAATAGATATTCCTGCATGGTTCATGGAATTGGATTATGTGATGAATGGCCAATGATTAAATATCCAACGGATGGCGGTCAAAGAGAAGGCCATTTTGAAAAAAATATGACTATTACAGTTGAATCGTATATTGGCAAGGTAGGAGGTAAAGAGGGAGTTAAGTTAGAACAACAATAT
>CAJWJQ010000082.1:0-2815 GCA_913041905.1 uncultured Gammaproteobacteria bacterium | reverse complement strand
ATTAATTTTTTACCTGATCAATATTATGTACCGCGCTTTCATAAAACCCAGCTTTAGTAATTTTAACGAATTCGCCTTTTTTCTGCAGTTCTTTAATTGTTTTTGAACCCATATAACCCATTGAAGATCTTAATCCTCCTATCAATTTGAAGATGATATTATTTACAGGCCCTTTAAATTTCACAATACCTTCAACTCCTTCGGGAACATATTTAGAAGTATTTTTATTTTTTTTTTGAAAGTATCGATCAGCTGATCCCATAGACATAGCTCCTACCGATCCCATACCTCTAAATTTTTTATATAATTTTCCTTTATATTTAAAAATTTTTCCTGGACTTTCAGTTGTACCTGAAAACAAAGATCCAATCATGACAGCATCCGCACCTGCTGCTATCGCTTTTGCAAGATCACCAGAAAATTTTATTCCACCATCAGAAATTATTTTAGTCTTATAATTTTTTAGCGCTTTCTTAACATCCAAAATTGCGCTTAACTGAGGAACTCCTATACCCGCTACGAGTCTGGTTGTACAAATGGAACCTGGTCCGATCCCCACTTTAACAATATCTACACCCGAATCTGCTAAAAATTTTGCAGCTTTAGCAGTTGCTATATTTCCTGCACAAAGAATGCATTTTTTTGAAATTTTTTTTATTTTTTTTATAATAGATAAAACTTTCTTAGTATGTCCATGAGCCGTATCAACAACAATTAAATCTACTTTAGATTCTAACAATTTATAAACTCTATCTATGTCTTTTGTATTCGTTCCCACAGCAGCGCCAACAAAAAGATTATTTTTTTTAACTTTTTTTACTTCTTTTGTCTGTTCTATAATAGAAAGGTTTCTATGAATTATTCCTATACCACCTGATTTTGCAATAGCTATAGCCATTTTAGATTCTGTTATAGTATCCATTGCAGACGACATTAATGGTATGTCTAATTTTAAATTTTCATCTAGTTTTATTGATGTAATTGTTTCGTAGGGGAGAACGGAAGAATACTGAGGTACAAGCGTTACATCATCAAAGGTAAACGATTCTTTAAAGGCACCCATATTTTAATATATACACTTTTTGGAAAAAAAAAAGCAATTAATGAAAATAAATTTTTTTTAGGTATTATTTTTTTGGAAATGCTGCGTTTAAAATAAAAGCTAACAATCCTGCTGGAATCAATCCGGTTGTTAACAATAATTTAAATTTAATTCCAAAATCTGGTATGTGGGCAACAAACTGAGGCAGTAAAGACATACCAATACCAAAGGAAAGCGATAGAGCTAATATTAAAAGATTTCTTTGGTTCATTTCTGATTGAGAAATTAATTTAATACCTGCTGCTGTTATTAAACCAAACATAATGATGGCCGCACCACCTATAACCGATTCTGGCATTGCAGCAATAATTCCACCGAGTTTTGGAAATAAGCCTAATAAAATTAAAATTACACCTGCGACTGTTCCTACATGTCTGCTAATTACTCCAGTAAATGCAACAAGGCCGGCGTTCTGAGAGTAGGAAGTATTAGGCATAGCATTAAAAATTGATCCAACGGCTGTACCAAGTCCGTCAGCCATTATACCTCCAGACAATTCCTTATCAGTAGCTTCTCTGTTTGCTCCTCCCATTGTAGTGGCACTTATATCACCAATAGTTTCGATTGTTGTTACGATCGACATAAACAACATTAATATGACAGCACCCCAAACAAAATCCACTCCATATTGAAAAGGCATTGGAAATGCAAACCAACTAGCAGATGCGATTTTTCCATAATTAACCATTCCTAATAGCATAGCTACTACGTAGCCAGCTATCATTCCAATCAGAATAGAAGCAGAAGACACCATTCCTTTTCCCTTTTGATGCGCCACTAGAGCAACTATCAAAACGGTAAAGGCTATGAATAAATGACTAGCATTTCCGAAAATCTCTGGTTTGTTGTTCATCAACCATCCGCCACCACCGGCATACATGAATCCAACTTTAAGAAGACTAACTCCAATCATTAGTACAACAATTCCCGTTACTAATGGTGGAAACATATGTCGGATTGGTTTTAATATTTTACCAATCCACATTTGAAAAATTCCCCCTATGAATGCAGCAGTAAAGATTGCTCCGAGACCCATAGCCTTAAAAGGTAGCATTATTGGAATAAAAGCAAAACTTGTTCCTTGAATAATTGGAAGTCTTGCTCCAACTTTTCCGATACCTACAGTTTGTATGATTGTTGCTACGCCAGCAACAAATAAAGCCATTTGAATTAAAAAAATCTTTTCAGCGGTAGTTGAACCGAAAACACCAGCTACAATTATTGGTACAGTAATATTACCAGCAAACATAGCAAGTACATGCTGAATTCCGAGCGGTATAGATTGATTCAGTGGAAGCTTCTTGTTTACTCCACTGCCACCTCTTGGTGATTTTCTTCTTTTTTGTCTAGCCATGAATCCCTCTCAACACATAAAGCCTATTAAAATTGTACAGAAAAGAAAAGACTTATTTACATTAAATTTCTAACTAAATTAGCCACATATATAGCTATATGTATAATATATTGTCTAAATCGTACAATATTTACTAGATGGAAGCATAATACTTTTATCAACTGTAGTGTCGTTTTTTGTTTTCATTGTAATTATTTTAGAAAAAGCAATGGTTAAATAAAAAAAACCTCAGCAGCTTTCACCGCTGAGGTTTATAAAATTAGTTTTATCTTTGTTTTTTAGTCTTAAATTTACCGCCTTTAATTTCTTTTTCTAAGAAATTACCAACGTGTTCTCCAACGTCTGTAAATACGACTCCT
>CAJWJQ010000081.1:0-2816 GCA_913041905.1 uncultured Gammaproteobacteria bacterium | reverse complement strand
TTTATAACTTGCTCTTTTGTTATCATAATATTTTTACATCAATTAATTGTATATATCCAACTTGACCATTTACCAATCGAACCTTAATCCAATTATTATAGTTCTCTATCACTAGTACTTTAGTTCCTTCATGTAACATAAATAAAGTTTCTGACCTATAATTTGGTTCAGTTTTTAAGTCAGTTTCATAAGAATAAATTATAGCATATTCATTGTTGATATAGTTATTATATTCTTTATTCCCATTTATTAATGAGGCCAACATAAATATAGTTGATATGCATAAAAGAACAAATGTTGCCCTTTTTACTTTACTACTATTAGCAAAATAGTAAGATAAAAATAATGCTACGATTAAAAAACTAAAAAATATAGAAATGTGCCCCCATGTTTCAAAATAAAAAATATTTGAGAAGCTATTTAATATTGATTCTATTAAAGGAGTAGTTATTGGGTCTATTTCATCAACTAGTGTTTTATTAACTAATTCTAAATTATTTATTATATCTCTATCATTTGGATTTAATTGAAGTGCTTTCTCATAGTAATAAACTGAAGAAGGTATGCTGTCTAACCTATAATATGCATTCCCCAAATTATAATATAATTCAGCAGAGTGAAAATCATTTTTAATTATTTCTTTATAATTATCAATAGCTTCAATATAGCTGCCTTTATTATATAAGTCATTAGCCTGAGAAAAGATGTTTTCTACATTTATCTGGGCAGATAAAATATAAGGTGAAACCATCCAAATTATATTTATAGCGATTATAATTTTTTTCATTTTATTGAATTTCATTATCAATTAATGATATTAACTCTATAGCTCTCCTGTAATCCTTATCCATATCAACGTAATCAAAGGGCGTATATCTAGCCATTTGACAATTATTAAATATGTCTTCTAATAAATCTATTGTTTTTAAACTTACTGATTTTTTTAATAAAGATCCTCTTATTTTTTTTGCATTATATTCAGTATTATCAAATAGTAAAATTGATTTTAAATAATTCATTAAAGCCTTATCTAAAGCTTCATAAAATTTAGTTTTATTTTCAATATTTTTCTTAGCATCTAATAAATATTTTTTTCTTAATTTTTTTGCATTATTAGCCCTAATCCAATTTTTATCATTTTTGTTTTTATTTAAAAATATTTTTATCAATAAAACAATAAATAGTATAGCAAATGGAGTTAAGAGGATTATCCAAAACCAAGAAGAAGAGAAAAAGATTTCTTGATTGATTTTTTGAAATTTTGTTTTTTTCTTGAAGGATAAATTTCCATATTCTATTAAGCCTAATTTGTTTACAGGTCTATCCTGAATATTGTTCCCCTTTCTAACATTATTAATAATAGCTCCTTTTACATTAATATAATTTAGTGTAGAAGTTTGTACTTTATATCTAGAATCTTTTGGATCAAAATAATTAAATGAAATTTTAGGAATAGAATATTTTCCAGGAGACGATGGCACAATTGTATATTGATCTTTTATACTTCCTTTAATTCCTTTAAAATTAGTAATTAATTTCTCCAATCTTTCTGGTTCATATACTTCTAAAGACTGAGGCAAATTAATTGAGGGGAAGCTAAATAAATTAAAATTCCCATTGCCTTTAATCTCAAGGTTTAGCTGAAATGCTTCAGAAAGTAATAGCTCCTTTTTTGAAGTAGTCACTAATAAATCAAATTTTCCAACAGCACCTGAGAAATTTTCTGGCTTACCTTCATCAGGCAATGGTTTAACATTAATTTTTAATTTCCCTGCAGAAACTGTTTTGTTTACAGTATTATTTAAAATTTGCCCAAAAAAATCTCTTCTATTACTAGGAGTCTGAACTGTAATATCTAAGACAAGAGGCTCAATAGATAGCTCTCCTATTTTTTGAGGGTATAATACTGTTCTGCGTAATATAACATATCTATATGGTTCTCCTTTATATGTTCCGTTTTCTACCGTTAAATTTTTAATATTAATGTTCTTGCTCCAAAAATCTGCATATCTAGGAGCATCTAATTCTCTCCAATTATTTACACCAGTATCCTGAGATACATATAATTTATATACAATTGATACAGGTTCATTTAAATATGGATTCGTTTTTGAAACTTCAGCAACTAAATGTATATTTTTATCTGCTACATATGATGGGTCATTTGGATTTACTGGTTTATCAACTGCACTTGTAACAACTACATTAAGAGCCATAGTTTTATATATTTCGCCATCAACCTCAACAGAGGCCTGGCCAATTTTAAAGTTTCCTTTTTTTATAGGAGATAAAAAATATGTATATGTCTTAGAATATGATCTCTTGCCATTAATCCATGAGTTTTTTATTGACTGACTTGGTCCAGCTACAATTCTAAAATTTTCAAATTGTGGGGGTATAAAATTATCACCATCCTTATCTATTATAAAATCAATCCTAACTCTTTCATTAATACCTAAAGAGCTTTTACTTAAATTTGCTCTAAAATTAACTTGAGCTGATAAAATGCAGCTAAAAAATCCAAAAAATATAACTAATATAATATTTCTCATTACCAATCTTTTTCAGTTACAATCTTAGCCCCTTTTTGTTTCTTTTCATTAATTTTTGCCTGAACCTTATTTTCTTCATTATTCATTGCTTTCAACAAATTTTTAATTTGCTCAGGAGATAATTTGGTTGATCCTCTATCCTTTGACGGCTTATTTTTATTGTCATTTTGTTGATCTTGCTGATCATCTTTTTGCTGATCATCTTTTTTATCATCTTTTTGCTGATCATCTTTTTTATCATCTTTTTGCTGATCATCTTTTTTA
>CAJWJQ010000080.1:0-2843 GCA_913041905.1 uncultured Gammaproteobacteria bacterium | reverse complement strand
TTATTTATGCTCCAAATATATTAGACTCAACAAAAACAATAACCACAGTCTCTGGTTTAGCAGATCTTATGCCCACAATAGCTGGAATATGTAGGATACCATATTTGAATAAAACCATTGGCAAAGATATTCTAAATACTAATAATAATTTTGCGTTTATTGTTAATAAAAAAATAAGCCCCAGTAGTTATGGTGTAATTAATGACCAGTTTTATCTGAGAGTATTTCGAGACGGTTCAGGCATGGAACTACACAATATATTAGACTCAGACCCTGGTGAAGACGTAAAGCATAGCTATATAAGTGAGACACGCTCTCTCAAAAAAATTGCAGATGGATTATACGAAACAGCAAAGTATATGTTATATCACAATAACAATTAATGATATATTTGTTACTATAAGAAAAGAACTATAATTAATAATAGATTATGTCAATATGCTGAAAATAGGTACCAAGGCTCCTGAGTTTCAATTAAGTGATCAGGACAACAACACGGTTAACATTAGTGACTTTAAAGGCCAAAAAGTTGTACTATGGTTTTATCCTAAAGCAAGCACACCAGGCTGAACGATACAAGGTCAAGGGCTCCGGGATGAGTTCAAAAAATTCAAAGATAAAAACACAGTCATAATTGGGATGAGTGCTGACTCCGTAAAGGCTCAAAAAAACTTTGCTATTAAACAAGGATTTCAATTTCAGTTACTCTCAGATCCAGAAAAAGAAACCATAAGATCTTATGATGCAATTGGAATGAAAAAAATGTATGGGAAAGAGTATGAGGGGATATTTCGAATCGCTTATTTAATTGATGAGAAAGGTAAGGTTGAAAAAGCTTATGAAAAAGTAAGCCCTAAAATATTCGCGGGTGAGGTATTACTGGACCTGGGGTAATTAGTTTATTTTCATTTACTAATAATTAGATAATCATTTTTAAATATCATTTTGTCTTGATCTAGGTATCCGTTCATTACGGAGTGACCTTTAACCGAAAGTTTTTTACCAACAATCTTAAAATCAGTTAAGTGAATAGGCTTTTTCCCTATGCAAAACGCAGCACTATTTTCAGTACAGACACCAATATGATGGTCTTTGAATTTGTCTAAATTTTCCCAATCATCTCTGAGTTGGAATCCTGTACTTTTATCTATAGCATTGAATGTTATAATAATTGAAGGATCTACTTTTGTGTATATGCATCCTGAATAAATTGGTAGTATTGCTTTTATAACAACCCAAGAGCTAGAGGAAGGAGAGATATCACTATAAAAACTTGAACCGGGCTTTAAAACTAAGGCTTTTTGCAAGCTATTGGCATTGACTAATAACCCATAGTGAGATAAAAAAACTATTCCATTCTGAGAAACTATATTTACTGCTGTTTCTCCTAATAGCGCTTTGTATTCTGGAATAAAATCTGAAGGGTAAGAAGAGATTTTTTCTAATAGATTACTTTCTTTATTTAATGTTTTTATAGACAGAGTTTTATCAATGCTAATATTTGTATTTTCAAGGAGGGTTCCTCTTGCCCCTATATGCCAGAGACCAAATAATATTAGCTCTGTATGCGGAAACTGATGCTGTTCAATTATTACATTATCTTTTGGTCTAATACCTTGCTCACTTAACCAGTGTGCGGTTTGTTGTATAAGTCTGTAGAAACCCATATTGGTAATATTATGGTCCTTGTAAATAATTTGATCTCTAAATTTTATTATTTGTCCTTCTAAAAGTGCCTGAGTACTAGGGTAGGGGATCATATACTCAATCGGTTCAATGTTCCCGATAGTTTGGGCTTTATATAAAAGATCTTTATTAGTCTGTTTTGCCAAAATATTATTTAATTTGAAAGATGGTTTCGTAATATTGATTATTCAATAATTGACTGATAAACCATTGTCTGAAATTTATTAGATATTTTTAGATTATTAAAATCTACAAGCTGAATCATAAGAATGAATATCAAATCTTCTTTTGGATCAATCCCAAAGAATGTTCCTGCTGCTCCTCCCCAGCCGAGGGTTCCCGCTGATCCAATAATTTCTTTTGCCGCAGTGTTTTTTACTATGGAAAAACCTAGACCAAAACTAGTACCATTATTTGGGAGAGATAATGGCCCTCTTTCATGGGGGATGAACTTGAGATGATCTTCTGTTATAAGTTCTATCGTTTTTGGAACAAGAATCCTTGCTCCATTAAGCTCACCTTTGTTTAATATCATTTTACAAAATTGTAAATAATCTTTTGTGGTTGAGACAAGCCCCCCACCTCCAGAAAAAAAGGTTATACTTTCTGTAAACTCACTGCTATCTGCATGGTCTATTGTCATTAGCTTTCCATTAGGATTAAATGAAATTCCCAATACTTTTGCTAGTTTCCTGAATTTTTTTGGAATATTGTTGATATAATTTGAAGTAAACCGGGGAATTTTATTTTTCGGTAACTGAAAATGTGTGTCTACCATATTGAGAGGTTTAAATATTCTGGTAGAAAGGAACTCATTGAGACTTTGTCCTGATAATACCTCAACAAGGTAGCCACAAACATCTGTAGAGACTCCGTATCTCCATCCAGTTCCTGGCTCGTGATATAAAGGGAGCCCACTCAATTTTTCAATAAATTCTTTACTGTTTTTCCGGTTTAAAATTTTCGCTTTTCTATATTTTCTGTCTACATATGTATTGGGCCCCCATCCATATCCCAAGCCGGATGTATGTCTCAATAGGTCAATAATTGTCATGGTTTTTTTTGCTTTTTGAACAGTACGGATTTTATTAAATGGCCAGAGATTTATTATTGGGGACCTTAAATCATTCTTGGTAAATGCAGGCTTGTATACTTTT
>CAJWJQ010000079.1:0-2981 GCA_913041905.1 uncultured Gammaproteobacteria bacterium | reverse complement strand
GATAAAATCAGGAATAATTTTAAAGCCTTTAAATAAACTGAAAAAATTTATTTAAGCGGCTGAATCATTTGTTGTGGAAGCCAAAGTGCAATTTCGGGAAAAATAATTATTACAATTACAGCTAAGATCATTAAAAGAAAAAGTGGAAAGGCACTTTTTGCAATAAAACCCATATCTTTATTTGCCATTCCTTGAAGTACAAATAAATTAAATCCAACAGGAGGAGTGATTTGTGCCATCTCAACAACAATAACTAAGAAAACTCCAAACCAAATCATATCGAAGCCAGCCTGTCTAATCATTGGTTCTATAATTGCCATCGTTAATACAACGGCTGAAATTCCATCCAAAAACATTCCAAGAATAATATAAAAAATTGTCAAAACCATAATTAAAACATATGGGGACAGACTCATTTCATTTATCCAAATCGCAAGATTTCTGGGAAGCCCAGTAAAACCCATTGCTAAAGATAAAAAAGCAGAACCTGCTAAAATAAATGCGATCATACATGAAGTCTTTGTAGCGCCCAGTAAAGATAATTTAAAAGTTTCTATATTTAGGCTTTTTTGAAAGGAAGATAGTATTAAAGCTCCCACTACTCCCAGTGATGCAGCTTCGGTTGCCGTTGCTATTCCAACATAGATAGATCCTATAACAGCTGCGATTAAAACTATTACAGGTATCAATTGACCTGATTGTTTGATTTTTTGAGAAAAAGAAAACGTTTCTTCCATTTTGGGCATACTGTTTTTATTAACAATTGACCACCCGATTACATAAAGCATGAAAAATATAGCAATCATGATTCCTGGGATAATCCCAGCTATAAAAAGTTTAGCAATAGATTCTTGAACTGTTACTCCATAAATAATCAATATAATTGATGGCGGTATTAACAGGCCTAAAGTTCCTGATCCTGCTAAACTTCCAAGTAGTAACTTTTCTGGATAATTTCTTTTTCTCAATTCAGGAATAGACATTTTTCCAACAGTTGCAACCGTTGCAGCTGAGGAACCAGAAATTGCGGCAAACAAAGCACAACCAACAACATTAACATGAATTAAACCTCCTGGCAGGCGTGACATCCATGGAGCCAAACCTTTGAATAAATTTTCAGATAGCTTGGTTCTAAATAAAATTTCACCCATCCAAACAAATAATGGTAATGCAGTCAAAGTCCAGGATGAACTCGTTCCCCAAATTGTTGTGGCCATTGCATCCCCAACAGGTCTGGATGTGAAAAGCAACATCCCGATTGCGGATACACCTACCATGCTAAGGGCTACCCATAATCCTGTGCCCAGAAAAATTAGTAAAATAGAAATAAAAAAGATTGTTAGAAATAATTCTGGCATAATTAATTATTGTTCCGTTTTAAAATTAACATAATAAAATTATGCAATACACAAACAAAGAATATTGTTGAACCTAATGCTACAGCAACCTGCGGTATCCAAATATAAATCTCATCAGCTCCTTCACTTCTTTCTCCAAATTGGATTGAAATGATTAACATTTTGATAAAGTAATAAGACAAAAAACAAGAAAAAAAAGTTGCTATTGATAAGCACCATAAATCTAAAAATCTTCTAACTTCTTTATTAGCTTTTTCCAAAAATAATGTGATTCTAATGTGTCCTTTTTCTCCAAAAGTATAAGCTAAAGCAAGAAATGAAGAAGCAGCCATACAGTAGCCCGAGTACTCTGCCAGACCTCGAATATAAAAACCAAATATTCTTGAAGCTATTCCCGTAAGAATAAATACTGCAACAAATATAAGAAATATAGAAGCTATATAGCCTGATAGCCTATAAAGAATTCTTAAGTAATTATCAATTTTACAAAACATAAAAAAAAAGGCCGTTTAATTATACGGCCTTTTTTTCAGAATTAAATTTATTATTTATAAGCAGATAAAACAGCTTGTCCACGAGCTCCAGCACGATCAGCCCATTCTTTCGACATTGTTGCACCTACTTCTTCAAAATGCTTTTTCAAAGCCGTATTAACTTTGCCAACTTTCATGCCGGCATCCGCGAGGGCTTTTTTATCGTTTTTATTTCCTTTTTTAGATAAGTCCCAACCTTTTTTCTCAGCCTTGGCAGCTTCTGACATGATAAGTTTTTGAGTATCAGCATCTAATTTATTCCAAGCATCTTTATTTACAATCACCATATTCTTTGGAAACCATGCGGCAATATCATAAAAATATCCAACGCCATTTTCCCAAATTTTTTTATTTTTTCCTGTTGTTGGTGATGTAATCATACTTTCAACTGCACCTGTTGAAAAAGCTTGACTTATTTCAGCTGCTTCGATTTTTGTTGGCGCCATTCCGGTCAATTCAGCAATTCTAATTGTTGCGGCATTGTAAGCTCTAAACTTCAGACCTTTCAGATCTGCAACACTATTAATTTCTTTTTTGCTGTACAAACCTTGAGCGGGCCATGGCACTGCGTATAAAAACACCAAGCCTTTACTATCAAGACCTTTTATAATTTCAGATTTTGAAGCATTATAAAGTCTCATTGCCGCTCCATAGTTTGTAGCCAAGAACGGTTGTGAATCTACTTCCAATAATGGATCTTCTTTTCCTAAAGCAGACATAAATCTTTCTCCAATGGGAGCCTGACCAGTTCTCACTGCTCTAAAAATTTCTCCACCCTTAAACAGTGATCCGCCTGGGTGAGTTACAATTGTTAGTTTTCCACCGCTTTTATCAGTAACATTTTTTGCAAATTCTGTCGCATTTGCAGAATGAAAATTTCCAGCTCCGTATGCAAGAGCCATATCCCATTTCTCTCCAGCATTAGCAACATTTATACTAAATATAAGCGCAACCAATGTCAGAATAATATTTCTAATTAATTTCATATTCCCTCCATAAAATTATTAATATCTCATTTCACAATGAAGAATAACTAATTGCAATACAATTATTTAGATTATAGAATTAAAAAATATAAAAAGTGTTAGAA
>CAJWJQ010000078.1:0-2988 GCA_913041905.1 uncultured Gammaproteobacteria bacterium | reverse complement strand
AGCAATACTAATACGAGATTGATTAACAATGATGTATAGAGAATAAATTTCCATGCATATTTAAATACATTTTCATTTAAGAATTCAAAACGTTTCACTAGATAATCAATGGACATAGCAAACATGACTGGAATAAAAGGTATGACGGGAAATAAATACCTCATCTCTTTATGCCCAAAATAATGATGAAATATAATAAAAGGAATGGTCGCCCATGTTATTAAATGGCTTGGAAACAATACCCAAAAAACAATAATAACGATGGGGATAAAAAAAGTTATTGGGGGTATGAGTTGGACCATTGAATAATAGATATAAAACCACCAAGGTTCGGTAATATTATCTATAGCACCATTCACTATGTGCCATTCAAAATAATTCCAAAAACTAAGTGTTAATTTTCCATAAAGCCAATAATCAGCAATAATTCCAAAAAATAATGCAACCAAAAAACCAGATGAAATAATAAAAAGATCGGTGATTTTCTCATTTCTTTGAAATAACACCCATAAGCCAAAACCAAAAATAAAAAATCCAAGTTGGTATCTAAATAAAAACGCAATGCCTAGTAAAAGACCAACAAAAAAGTATTTCTTAGTTTCTAAAGATTTTTTATGTAAATACAGCGCATAAGCTAGAATAAATAATGAAGAGGACCACCCTTCAGGAGAAAAACGTATATTTAAAAATATCAGTACCCATGAAAATAAAAGAAAGAATAGAATCCAAGTTAAATATTTTTCAATATTTATTTCCTTTTTGATAACTTGGAAAAAGGCAAATATAGAAATAAATGAAACACATAAACTTAATAGGCGAAGAGAAAAAGCCCAAATAAATGGTGATGTGATATTGAAAAACATCGACCCCTTGGCGACAACATAGGTTATAAAAGGCTGCAGTCCACTTCTAATAGCCGCCTCATACTCCCACATAACTTTATTTTGCATTTCAAAGCCAAGTTTATATGCAGCAAAGTCTAATATCTGATAATACTCATCGTCATGGTAGTGCCCAACGCTAAACCATGCTGCTACTAAGTAAATCAAGAATGCGGTAGTAAACCAATGTTTCTCGGTGATTCTCATTATCTATTTTTCCGAATCAAGAATATAAAGATTTTATACTTTGCTATATAAAATTAACTTATTATGGCTTATCCAAAAATATTGAGCTTTGGATATTTTTTACTACATAAAGCGGTCTATTTTTTGTTTCATTAAAAATTCTTCCTATATATTCTCCAATAATCCCAATAGAAATTAGCTGTATACCGCCAAAAAAAGTTATAAGAACAACAAGTGATGTAAAGCCCGTGACTGGCTCATGAAAAAATAGAGTTTTAAAAACAATTACAGTGCCATAAAAAAAACCAATGAGTGCAGATAGAAAGCCAATAATCGATGCCAATCGTAATGGTATAATAGAAAATGAAGTGAGCCCATCAAAAGCTAAATTAAATAAACTAAAAAAACTCCATTTAGTTTTTCCTTTAAATCGAGCTTCCCTTTCATATTCTATTTCTTTTTGTTTAAAACCGACCCAAACAAATAATCCTTTCATATACCGATGCTTTTCTCTTAATTTCAATAAGGCATTAAGAGCATTTTTATTTAATAAACGAAAGTCGCCAGTATCTCTAGGAACATTTATATCACTAAGATAAAAAAGTAAGCGATAGTAAATATATGACATTACTTTTTTTAATAATGATTCGCCTTTTCTTTTTATCCGTTTTGCATTGACAACATCATAACCCTCACGCCATTTCTCAACTAGTTTTGGGATTAATTCTGGAGGATCCTGCAAATCAGCATCAATTACAATAACCGCATCACCAGATGAATAATCCAGTCCGGCAGTCAATGCAATTTCTTTACCAAAATTTCTACTTAAATCAATAATGGTAATACGATTATCAATCTGCCTTTGTTTAGTAATAATATCGATGGTACTATCTTGGCTACCATCATTAATATAGATAATTTCAATCTCTAAATTTAGATTATCTGTTGCATTTATGACTCTTGAATAAAACTCACCTAAATTTTCAGCTTCATTATAAACTGGCGATACAATCGATAATATTTTTTTTTGTTCTTTTTTATTCATGTGACATATTTTTCTCTGCTACAACCAGCAACGATAATCCAAATGGTAATGAAATTTTATTAATAAAATTGACCTCCATACTAAATATTTTCTCTAATAAATAATTAATAATTCTATTTGGAAGTTTCAATACTTCAGTACCATGCGGAGGAAATATTCTTTGTCTAATACGCTCTGCTAATGCAAAAGGGAAAAGTAATGTATTAAAATAAGAAATGTATTTTACTTTAAACCCACATAAATCTAATTTTTCTTTTAGATTTTCTTTGGAGTACCGGCGTTTATGATGATGAACGACATCATGTTCACTCCAAAGCCATTGAAAAGCAGGAACCGTTATCAAAATTACTCCATTATTACTCATTAAACTTCTGACAGTACTAAGGCTGCCACTATCATCATCGATATGCTCAAGCACATCAAGTAACACTACCAAATCAAAATCTGATTTAATATTATCCGGTAAATTGCCCGGTAGTTCAGCCTTGTATACGTGTCCAATTTTTTTGGATTTTGCCCTTTGAAAGGCGTCTGCATTTTTTTCAAAAGCTGTTACATCTCCAAAATTAGATAGTAATGTTAAGTTATCGCCATTGCCGCATCCTGCCTCTAATATTCTTGTATTTTCTGGAAGAACTAAACAATTAATGGCCTTAGAAATTATCTTTCTTCTCGCAACAAACCACCAATGATGGCTTTCTAGTTGGCGCATTATCTCAAAAACTTTATGTTCCATAGCTAATTTTAGAATACACTTTTATAATCTGCGAAGTAATTATTTATTTTTTTCGGTTTTTTCTTGAATATTTGAAATAATCCCACGTAATATCTTCCATTCACTCTCGTATAATTGGGTACGATTGAATAATCGTCGTA
>CAJWJQ010000077.1:0-3004 GCA_913041905.1 uncultured Gammaproteobacteria bacterium | reverse complement strand
TGGTCTATGAGTTTTCATTTGTTAACCGGTATACGTCACTTTTTTTGGGATTTAGGTTATGGTTACGAAATAAAAACTGCAAATTTTTCAGGGATTACAGTTGTTATAAGTTCTCTGGTATTAACGGTTATTTTATGGCTGTCAGGAAGGGGACTAATTTAAATGAAAGCACCACAAAAATGGGCATTTCAAAGAGTAAGCGCATTGATAGTTTCTCCTTTTATTGTTTGGTTTTTTTATGTCTTAATATATTTGTCAGGAGAAAATTATGACGCGGTTACAAATTTTTTTAGCAAACCTTTATTTTCATCATTAACTATAATTTTACTTACGGCAGGATTTTTTCATGCAAAAATTGGATTAAGTGAGATTTTTGAGGATTATATTCACAATGAAAAAATTAAAAGTGTCGCAAACCTCTTAACACTTTTATTCAGTATAATAATACCAGCATTAACAATAACTATTTTGCTATATAAATTTTAATGAGCGCTTATAAAATAATTGATCATGAATATGATGTTTTAGTTGTAGGTTCAGGTGGAGCAGGTTTAAGAGCGGCGGTTGGATTAAGTGAATTTGGTTTAAAAACTGCCTGCATTTCAAAAGTTTTTCCGACAAGAAGCCATACATCTGCTGCACAAGGAGGTATTTCCGCCGCTTTAGGAAATGCAGGTGAAGATGACTGGCGCTGGCATATGTACGATACGGTCAAAGGATCCGATTGGCTTGGCGATCAAGATTGTATTGAATATCTTTGTAAAGAAGCGCCGAATGCAGTGATTGAACTTGAACATTACGGTGTTCCATTTAGCAGAACAAAAGATGGAAAAATTTATCAACGAGCTTTTGGCGGAATGACAAAAAATTATGGTAATACTCCTATCAAAAGAACGTGTGCGGCTGCTGATAGAACAGGTCATGCAATTTTGCATACATTATATGGTCAAGCTCTTAAGCATAAAACAAATTTCTTTATTGAATATTTTGTTTTAGATTTGCTAATGAAAAATGGTGAATGTAAAGGTGTGCTCGCATGGAATTTAAAAGATGGAACAATTCACCGATTTCGCTCACATATAACAATTCTAGCCACAGGAGGTTATGGGAAAATTTATCATTCTGCCACTTCGGCACATATTTGTACAGGAGATGGAAATGGTATGGCATTACGAGCAGGACTACCTTTGCAAGATATGGAATTTGTTCAATTTCATCCAACGGGACTTTATGGAATTGGTTGCCTGATTTCAGAAGCTGTTCGAGGAGAAGGGGGATATTTATTAAATTCTGAAGGAGAACGTTTTATGGAGAAATATGCTCCTACCGCTAAAGATCTTGCTTCGAGAGATGTTGTGAGCAGATCTATTGCCATTGAAATTAATGAGGGAAAAGGGATAGGCAAAAACAAAGATCATGTACATTTACACATTGACCATATTGATCCTAAGATAATTGAATCTAGATTGCCAGGAATAGCAGAATCGGTAGAAACTTTTGTGGGTCGAGACGTAACTAAAGAACCAATACCTGTAGTTCCAACAGTTCACTATAATATGGGTGGTATACCCACAAACTACAAAGCTGAGGTTTTAACTTTAGAAGGTGAGGAAAAAATTGTTCCAGGACTAATGTCTATCGGTGAAGCGGCGTGTGTATCTGTACATGGAGCGAATAGGTTAGGCTCAAATTCTTTAATTGATTTGGTTGTTTTTGGAAAAGCTGCCGCAAAAAGAGCATCTGAGCTAGTTAAGACAAATTCTCCTCATGAAGAAATTTCACAAAGCGAAACGGATAAATCATTGGATAGATTTGACAAATTAAGAAATGGAAATGGATCAAACAAAACATCTGAACTTAGATTAACAATGCAAAAAACAATGCAATCAAAATGTGCGGTTTTTAGAACGGAGAAAACATTAAAAGAGGGAGTTGATGAAATAAAAAAACCTTACACTGGGATGGAATCAATATTTGTTAAAGACAAATCATTAATTTTTAATACAGATCTTATGGAAACACTTGAGTTTGATAATTTAATTCGTCAAGCAATAACAACCATGGAATCCGCTTATCTTAGAAAAGAAAGTAGAGGAGCTCATGCTAGAGAAGATTATCCCAAGAGGGATGACGTCAATTTCATGAAACATACCTTAAGCTGGTATAATGGCAGAGAGATTAAAATTGACTATAGGCCTGTTCATTTGTCTACATTAACTAATGACGTTCAAACTTTTCCTCCAAAAGAAAGAGTTTATTAATGGTTCAATTTAATCTTCCAAAAAATTCTAGAGTTTTGAAAGGTAAATATTTTAAAGATAAAACTGGTTCTTCAAATTTGAGAAAAGTTCATATTTATAGATGGGAACCAGAAAAAAATGAGAATCCAAGAATAGATACTTTTGAAGTGGACATAAGTACATGTGGTCATAAAATTTTGGATATTTTAAATAAAATAAAAAATGAAATAGATTCATCCATTACCTATAGACGATCGTGCGCGCATGGAGTTTGTGGTTCATGCGCAATGAATGTTGATGGTGTAAATACGCTTTCCTGCATGAAATCTCATAAAGATATAAATGGCGACATTCATATTTATCCTTTACCACATTTAAAAGTGATAAAAGATTTAGTGGTTGATTTAAGCACATTATATAGACAATATGAGTCGATTGAACCTTGGTTAAAAACAAAAGAATCTACGCTTCAAAAAAGCGAAATTAATCAATCTAACAAAAATAGAGATAAGCTTGACGGTTTGTATGAATGTATTATGTGCGCATGCTGCTCAACCTCTTGTCCAAGTTATTGGTGGAATGGAGAAAGCTATTTGGGTCCAGCGGTCTTACTTCAGGCTTATCGCTGGATATCAGACAGTAGAGATGAAGAAAAAAAGGAAAGGTTAGAAAAGGTAGCTGATAAACTTAAATTGTATAGATGTCATACAATAATGAACTGTACAACTTCTTGCCCCAAAGGTCTAAATCCAGCAAAAGCTATT
>CAJWJQ010000076.1:0-3053 GCA_913041905.1 uncultured Gammaproteobacteria bacterium | reverse complement strand
GAAATACATATAGGTATTATTAATATCGTGCCTATCAATGAAGATTGAATTCCCGGAGCAATAAATAACAAAGATACAAAACCTAAATACCATCTTTGATAAAGCGGTACTATCTTAAACCAATATCCTGCAAAACTGACACCAATTAAACCAATACCTATCATGGCGGAAATTAAAGTTTGAAAAAAAATAACTAAATCGAAACCTTGAGCCACTAATAATAGCGAAGGTGAATAAACAAATACAAATGGAACAAGAGCCTTAGCTATTCCCAATCTGAAAGCGGTATTGCCAGTTGTAAAAGGATTAGATCCGGCAATTCCGGCCGCCGCATAAGCGGCAAGAGCGACTGGTGGCGTTATATCTGCTAACACTCCATAATAAAAAACAAAAAAATGAGAAACAATTGGTTCTATTTTTAACTGAGTTAATGCTGGTGCCGCAACAGCAACCAGAATAATATAAGTTGCAGTTGTAGGAACACCTGTACCCATAAATATACAAGAAATTGCAATTAACAACAAAGAAAAGAAAAGTGTTAAATCTTCAAGTGTAAAATAATTAAAAGGTAAAATATTTATAAAAAAACCACCAATATCTCCTGCTGTTTGTATTACTACATAGCCCAATCTAAAACCAACACCTGTTAGAGTAACAACGCCAACAATAATACCTATTGATGTTGCGGCTGCACCAACTGCCAGAGTATTTTTTGCTCCTTTTGACAAGCATTCAAGTAAATCTGAGAATGTTAATTTGTTTTTTCTTTGGATAAAACCAATCACTACACATGCAATAATACCACTAACCGCTGCATAATCAGGAGTACGCCCAATCAATATCAAATAAACAAGTAATATTAGTGGAACTAATGACAGCCAATTATCTTTTATAATTATTAAAAATTTTGGTACTTCATTTTCATTTAGACCTCTAAGACCTAATTTCTTTGCCTCAAGATGTACCATTATAAATATTCCAAAATAATGAAGTAAAGCAGGTATAAGCGCGGCAGCCAATATATCCCTCAAAGGAATTTCTAAATATTCTACCATTATGAAAGCTGCAGCACCTAGTATTGGTGGTGTAATTTGTCCACCAGTAGATGCTGTTGCTTCGACGGCACCAGAAAAATGTGGAGGATATCCAACTTTTTTCATTGCAGGTATTGTTAAAGACCCTGTTGTTACCGTGTTAGCTATAGATGAACCAGAAATTGTACCAAGAAAAGCAGAAGAAAAAATCGCAACTTTTGCTGGACCACCAGAATATTTTCCTGCAATAACCATCGCAATATCAATAAATAATTGTCCTAAACCTACACGAGTAGCTAAAACTCCAAATAAAATAAATAAAAATACATATTGAGCCATCACACCAACTGCAATGCCATAAATACCTTGATTAGTTATATAAATATGATTTACAAAACCTACCCAACTAGAACCTCCGTGTTTTAAAGCACCAGGAAAATATGGACCATAAAGAGCAAATAAAATAAAAATTAAACAAATTAAAGGTAAGGTAAAACCTATTGATCTTCTTGCTGCCTCTAAAGTTAATATTATTAAGATTGAACCCATAACAACCTCTGTGTTTGTTGGATTTCCAACTCTTGAAGCTAAAATTTCAGGTGGCAATAAAGGTAAATATAATGCAGTAACTACTGCCAAAATTGAAAAAATTAAATCTAAGTATGGGAATTTATAATTTGATTTATCATTTTCTAATTTTTTCCAGCTATAAAAAATAAATACTAATCCTAGTACAAATGAAATATGAATTCCTCTGTGAAGTATATCTCTTATTGTTCCAAAACCAGATGCATAGAAATGATAAATTGACATCAAAACTAATGCAAAAAAAGCAAATGTTTTTAATAAATTTTTTAATTTTCTTTCATTGTTATTAATTTTATACTTTTCTTCTATTGCAGAAATTTTCTCAGGTGAAATATTAAATTTGGACATCGTAATGCCCTAGATCAGATAGATCTAGGGCAATATATTTTTTGTTTATTTTAAGAGACCAGCTTCTTTATAGAATTTTTCTGCGCCAGGATGTAAAGGCACTCCTACTCCTGCAAGTGCTGTATCAGTTGTAATCGTTTTTCCTTTAGCATGACCAAAGTCCATTAACTTTCTAGTTTCTTTATTCCATAGTGCTTTGGTTATTTGATAAATTAGTTCATTGTCCTCTTTTGCTGAAGTAAACCATTGTGCACCTACTGCCACAGTATTTACTTCTCCAATTCCTTCGTATGTACCTGAAGGAATAGGGCTTTGTGAGAAAAATCCATATTTATCAGTCAACCCTTTAGCTCCAGCACCATCAATTGGTACTAACTTAATGTCTACTGCAGATGCTAACTCAACAATTGCACCAGTAGGATAGCCAGCAACTACAAAAATTGCATCTACCTTGCCATTTCTTAATGCGTCTGTTGCGGCTTTACCTTTTAAAGCCTCAGCTTTAATATCATTTGTACTTAGGCCATTAGACTCTAATATTAGTTTTGCATCAACGTAAGTTCCAGATCCTGGTTCATCAAGTGAAACTCTTTTACCTTTTAAATCTTTTACAGAATTAATATTACTCTTCTTAAGAGCCACTAAGTGAATATGCTCTTCGAAAAGTGCTGCTATTGTTCTTAGATCTTTTGCAGGAGCTTTTCCTTCCATTGTACCTGTACCTGTATAAGCCCAGTATGCTACATCAGATTGTGCAAAACCTGAATTTCTTAGACCTGAAATTATTGCATTAACATTATCAACTGATCCTCTTGATGAAACAGCTGAAGCAATTAAATTTGGCACTCCACAACTTCCCCCTTTTCCACATTCTCTTGATCCTGGTGGTTTTGAAATAGCATTAGCTATCATACCTCCTACTGGATAATATGTATAAGCAGTTCCTCCAGTTCCAATTGTGAAAAATTTAAGTTCTTGAGAAAATGATTTGCCTCCTAACCCTATTGTTAAGAAAAAAATCATTAATAAACTTTTAAATATGTTTTTGATCATATTTTCCTTTCTTTGTAATTAATTATTTAA
>CAJWJQ010000075.1:0-3061 GCA_913041905.1 uncultured Gammaproteobacteria bacterium | reverse complement strand
AATATGGTTGATCTTCGTAGGTATAAATTTGGCTAACTACAAAACTCCAATCTATGAATAATTAGGAGAATAAAATTTTATTTTTAAATTATGAAGAGCTGTCCCACAATACCCGTCCCACAGGCTAAAAATATAAATATAATTAGTTATATCGATAAGATATAGCCTAATTGTGAGGAATGGTGGAGGTGGCGGGAATTGAAGCTGCTACACCAAATAGTTTATAATTATATGATATTACCAAATAATTTTAAGCTACTAAAATCGCTAATGGGCCAGGTCTAATGGGTCAGGTTTTAATTATGATTAACTATATAAATTTTCAAATATCGATTAGCAATTTTATATTGTTTTCTTCCTCACATTCGCAAATGTGAAAGTCAGTATGACTCCTTTAGCCTTAAGAGTATATTTTTCTTTTTTAGCATTATCACAAAACCCAAAAAGTACATCATCTACAAAATCCAAAAATACTGCCCCTGTAGTTGTATAACGGTAACGCTTCCAATATTTTTCTTCGGTGTGCCTTCAAACGTAATAAATAAAATATAACTATTAATATATTAAAATTTAGTTATTGCTTGCTATTAAATATTTTTCGTATATACTAATTATTCTAGGTATAGAAATTATATACTTTTGAGTAGTATGAAGAAAATACCGTAGAGAGTAGGAATAACTCAGATAGAAATATCAGATGCATCTGAGCAAAGTGAATCAACCTTCTGTCGAATCCAAACCGATTCATTATTCATTAGAGTAATTTAAGAAGTATAGAATCTAATTGAAGAGAGGAAGAAATAGATTAACTAATGACATATCATAATGGAAAATATTTAAGTTTGTCTTTTACGATCATCATAATAATTACTATGTTTTTTGGAATAGTATTGACCACAGTCTATTCAAAATCATTTAAACATTCATTATTTAAACTTTCAGTTAAACAATCAAATGATCAAACAGTGAAAAGCAGTACTTTTTATTATGAGGATTCGAACATTGTAAAACCATATATAGCGAAATTTAAATTGTATGAAAGTCCAATCGGTTCTGTTCCTGTCAAATTAAAACTTGGAAAGATTACTTTTGTAAACAATCCAATTATTCCAAAATTTGAACTTTTGTTATCAGCATTGGATGGGAAATATTTTCAAAATAATAATAAATGGAAGCAAAATACCAATGATCACCATTCGTATTTTATAGACTGATTCGTCGTCTATTAAGACAAATTGTTAAATATATTAAATTAGTATTTTAAGAATAAGGAGTTAAATGGACTTTATTCAATCAGTTGATAACTTGGTCGAAAATATAAGAAATATAAATTCTATTGTAGAAACTGGAAAAAATGATCTTACAATTATAGTAGATAATAATTATGAAATTTTTCTTACCCATTATCCACTATGGAATAATGAACCATTTCTATATGCTATAGGTTGTATTAAAAACAAATTAATATTAAAAAAAAATATTCCAGAAGATTTAATAGTAAAGGAATTTAAAAAAATCAAACTTGAGTCAAGTCTTTCACAAGATAATCAATTATTAAACTAGAGTCACACATAATGTTATTTGTTAGTCAAAAAACATTAATAAATCATGATTATTTTAATATACTTAATAGTATTTATCCAAAAATAAGGGCTAATATAGATAAAATAGTACAATCATTTGAGGAGGGTAAAGATGCTAGCAGATATTATGTAGAATATTTCTCAGAAGGTCATTCAGAAATTCACTCAACTCTTGGAGAACATCTCTCTTGCAATGATATAAATCAGTTATTAGCAGACTTGTTTTTATCTATTATCAAATTTGACAGCAAATCATCTAATTATGAAATACCCTCATTATTTTATAATTTCCATGCAGTACATTACTTTAATAAAATTAAGGATATGATTGCGAGACTGGATAAAACTATGGATAGTCAGCGAATTATTGAAACATTAATTAATTATGAGCAGAATAGGCATCATAACAATGAATGTGATTGTGGGGAAAACCATGATCTTTTAAGATCGGAAGGGTTATATGATTTATTTAATAAGTTATTAGATTATTATTCAATGACTAAATCTTACTCTGAAATTAATCAGAAATATATTGAGAATGAAAAAATATATTTAAACTAGAAAATAATCATCAAAATAAATTTATCAAATGATGTAAGAATAATTTAAAAGATATTTAGATAATTCAATAATTGCCTATGGATATAAAATTAAATGGAAACATTTTAATAAAACATAAAAAGTTGCCTGATTGTGAATTCTGTGAAAAATGTGAGAATTTGCTAAATCAGAAAGGTATTAGTTATACAACCATTTATTCAGATAAGTGGTTTTTTGGTGATTTGATGAAAGTCAGCAAATCACAATCAGTTCCGCAAATCATTATGAAGGGTGAATTTGTTGGAGACTATGATAATTTAGTTGAGTATTTTAAGGAGAAAAATGAAAGTACCTAATACAAGTTGGAAAATTCGAAAAGGACCGGATTGGTGGGACGAAACAGCAGAAGGATATTTTAAAGGTAAAAGAGTTTTAGTAGTCTCATTGCCAGGGGCTTTTACACCTACCTGAAGCAGTGAACAACTTCCAGGTCTGGAAGAGCTTTACGAAAAATTTAAAGAAAAGGGCATTGATGAAATTTTCTGTGTTTCTGTCAATGATTCATTTGTAATGAATGCATGGGCAAAAGATATTGGTATAAAAAAGGTAAAAATGATACCCGATGGTAATGGTGAGTTTACACGAGATATGGATATGTTGGTATTTAAACCTGCACAAAACTTTGGGTATCGAAGTTGGAGATACGCTATGGTAATCAATGATATGGAGGTAGAAAAAATGTTTATTGAGGAAGGAAAAAATCAGATGGGACTCGATGAAGATCCATATGAGGTTACAAAGCCTGAAAATATATTAAATAATTTATTATAAAATTTAATTGATTTATATCAATTAGAAGAAGCTTAATTGCTAGGAGTGGTGGAGGTGGCGGGAGTCGAACCCGCTCCACCAAATGGTCTATAAGTATTTAATATAAT
>CAJWJQ010000074.1:0-3090 GCA_913041905.1 uncultured Gammaproteobacteria bacterium | reverse complement strand
GAAATAGCATTTTCAATTATTACTAGAATAATATCAATTAAAAATAATTTAAAAGTTATCAAAAATAAAAAAATAAAAGAAGTAATATGAAAAATAATAATTTTATGAGAAGAGCAATTGAATTATCAATTCAAAATATTAAAGATAATGGAGGACCATTTGGCTGTGTTATAGTTAAAAAAAATAAAATAATTGCGGAAGGTATAAATAGAGTTACATTCAATAATGATCCAACCGCACATGCTGAAATTGTTGCAATAAGAAATGCGTGTGAAAAATTAAATACATTTAATTTAGAAGAATGTGAATTATATACTAGTTGTGAACCATGCCCTATGTGCCTAAGTGCAATTTACTGGTCACATATAAACAAAATTTATTTTGGAAATTCTAGATTGGATGCTGCAAAAATTGGATTTGATGATGATTTTATATATAATGAATTAAATAAAAAATTATCTTCAAGAAAAATTCAAATGAAACAAATCAATCAAAGTGAAGCAAAAAAAGCATTTTTTGATTGGGAAGAAAAAATAGACAAAATAGAATACTAAATGGAAACTTTAACTTCTCTATACCCTTTTTTTTTGGACTGGCTTGATTTAGTCGTAAGATGGATACATATTATTGTTGGAATAGCTTGGATAGGAACTTCATTTTATTTTAATTGGCTTGATAGTCGATTAGATAGGGAAATAGATAGTAATGATGTAGATGGTGAATTATGGTCAGTACACTCAGGTGGTTTTTATCATATTAATAAATTAAAGGGTCCGCCAAAAGTATTTCCAAAAGAATTGCATTGGTTTAAGTGGGAGGCATATACAACTTGGATTAGTGGTTTTGCTTTATTAATTATTGTTTATTATTTGAATGCTGAAAGCATTATGATTGATAAAACAGTCAGTGATATCAATCCATTTACAGCAATAATAATTTCTTTGAGTTTTTTAGCAGGATCTTGGCTAATTTATGATTTTTTATGTAAATCATCTCTAATTGAACATAAAATTTTATTTTCAATAATTGGTTTAATATTAGCTACTATAATTAGCTATGCACTTACTAAAATATACGGATCTAAGGCTGCTTACATTCATGTCGGTGCATGTTTAGGAACAATAATGGCAGCTAATGTTTTTCATGTAATAATACCTTCTCAAAAAAACATGGTTAATGCAGCATTAGCTAACAAACAACCAGATTTAAAAAAAGGATTATCTGCAAAAACTCGTTCAATTCATAATAATTATCTTACACTTCCAGTATTATTTATTATGATTAGCGCACATTTTCCTTTTACTTATGGGCATAAGTATAATTGGTTAATTCTTGCTATAATTTCAGTTATTGGAGCTTCAGTCAGACACTACTTTAACCTTCGAAATAAAAAGAAATATAATGTGTGGATATTGCCGAGTGCAGCAGCAGGTATGATATGTTTAATGTTATATGTGTCTATTCCAAAAATAAATAATAACTTAGAAGAAAACACTTTTGAAGAAGTTAACTTTAATGAAGTAACAAATATTATTAAATATAGATGTGGAGTATGTCATGCAAATAATCCAACCTATGAAGGATTTGAAGAACCTCCTCTAGGTATTATTTTTGATACAACACAAGATATTATAAAGAACATTAAAGGTATTAAAGATCAAGTAATAGATTCAGATATTATGCCTCCAGGTAACATGACTGGTATAACCGAAGCTGAAAGAAACATATTAAAAGTTTGGATAGAACAAGGAGCAAGTATTAATAACTAACAGGTAATGGATCAAGAGATCTCCAAAGGTACCATGTTGCTATAGAAGAATAAGGACTCCATTTTTTAAATAAATTTAATAAAAATTTATCTGTAATAGGGATATCTTTTTTATAATGTTTGCTTATAGCTTTTATAAAACCAAGATCACCTGTAGGAAATATATTAGAGCTGCCATGTGTAAATAAAAGAAACATATCAATAGTCCAATTACCGATACCTTTTATTTCAATTAACTTTTCTCTAATAAGCTCTTCATTATTGTTACTCATTTCTTTAATAAACTTCTTATTATATAAAAAAAATTCTGAAATATTATTTATGTACAATATTTTTTGCTTTGAAAGTCCACATTTCCTTAATTGAGTATTTTTTAAATTTTTTATAGTGCGTGGAGTAATATTCTTTTTAAGAGCAAATAATTTACTTTTCATTGAATTGGCAGCTGATACAGAAATTTGTTGACCAATAATGGAATTAATTAGAGCATGATAGGTATTATCATTTAGTTTAAGAGATTGATTAGGAAATTGATCCATAATTCTCTTCAAAACTTTATCTTTGTTTGATAAATAAATCTTACCTTTGTTCCAATACTTAGGTTTCATATTATGAGTTATTATAATCAATTTAAAAAAATAATATCTTACTTAAATTATATTTTTGGAATTTATTTGTGGGTTTTAATTATTTACGCTTTTCTTAGATGGACAGGATTAATAAAAAGAGTATTTATGCAAGAACATTTATTAGGTGAATATCTTTCTCTACCCATTAAATTTATTTTAAAAATTTTTTAAAATTATATAATGCTCCTATATTACTCTATTGCTGTCGTAGCTGCGCTATGTTGGGCAGTAGCATCTCTTATTTCAGCAGATGTAACTAGAATAATAGGTGGATTAGCATTTAATAGAATAAGATTATTTTCTGTCTCTATAATGCTAATTAGCTGTACATTTTACTTAGATACTTGGTGGACAATCAATCAAGAATTCTTAGTTACTATTCTGTTATCTGGCATAATTGGTATTTTTCTTGGAGATACATTATTATTTATAGCGCTACAAAAAATTGGTCCAAGGAGAAATAATGTTCTATTTTCCTTAGCGGCTCCATTTACTGTAATTTTAAATATCATTTTTTTAAATGAAATAATGTCACTGATTAATTTAATTGGTTGTATTATTGTTTTCTTTGGAGTTGTAGTTGCTATTGCTTATGGCAATAGTAGAGATAAAAGTCATAGATGGGAAATTGTTGAAGGTAATATTTATTTAGGAATTACATTTGGTATAGGAGCAGCGTTATGTCAAGCTATT
>CAJWJQ010000073.1:0-3114 GCA_913041905.1 uncultured Gammaproteobacteria bacterium | reverse complement strand
AACACATATTATTGGGGTGGGGTAACCTTAGCTTTACGGACTTTGGATATAGATTATGCAAATGGTCCATCATGGATCATTGCTTGCAATAATGATATTTTATTTACGCAACAGAATTTCTTGGAACGGTTAATTGCACTGGACCCAGATAAATATCCCATAATTGGGCCTACAATTTATTCATCAGTCACAGGGAAAAATTTGAATCCATTTATGATGAATCCAATTAATATTATTGGTAAAATTTATTATTCAATACTTTTCCTTAATCCCGTAACTGCGAGATTAATATACTTTATACGAAAAATGGCACAAAAATTATTTTACAGTGTGTTTAAAAAGTCAATACCAAACTTGGGTAAAATTTATGCGCCACATGGATCTTTCATTATTTTTTCAAATAATTATTTTTTAAAGGGTTGTAATATTGATAATAATTTCAAAATGTATGGTGAAGAAATCACTACAGCCGAGATTGCCAAAAGAAATGAAATACCCATATTTTTTGTGCCTGACTTAGAAGTACTCCATGTTATCCATTCCAGTACTGGTACAAATATTTGGCACGATTGGTTTTATCGCTCAAAAGAAACATATAAATATTTAAAGAAAACATATTTATAGGTTTAAGCAAAGATTACTTATGGGATTTAATTTATATTTCAAACCTGATAAAATGTTTATGGGGGTTTTAATAAAATAATCACTAGCTTTAAATAGGAAAAAAAGTTTAAACAGGAGTAATTATAATCGATAACAAATTCAAAATCGGTGACCGTGTAGCAATAAAAAAAAAGTTTGTTGCGAAAGATATTCAAATATTTTCAGAGTTATCTAATGATAAAAACCCGATTCATTTAGATCCGATTTTTGCAAGTAAAACAAATTTCGGTGAACAGGTCGTACATGGAATGCTCATCGCAAGTTTATTTTCTGGTTTATTAGGAGAAAAGCTACCGGGAAAAGGCACTATTTATTTAGGACAGACAATCACCTTTCTTAAACCCGTGTTCATTGATGAAGAGGTAACAGCTTCAGTAGAAATAACACATATAAGAAAAGATAAGCCTATTTATACTCTCAAAACGATTTGTGAAACAAACCTTAATGGAATTGTTATCAAGGGTGAAGCAGTAGTAAAGAAATCAATATGAAGTTCATAGAATGAACAAAAAATGGCTAAATAAATCTTTCATAAAATCTGATCTTTCCAAAATTGAGGAATTGAGAAGATCATTTGTAGACCCGTCTCGAGGTACATGGAAAAGATCTATAAGTACTGATTATTATCATTGGAAACTGATTAAGAATTATCTTAATACCGGGATTTTACATGTTGCTGAAATAGAAGAGACAGTAGTTGGGATGGTCTCAATCACTCCAAAATCTATTCTATACAAAGGGAAAAAAATAAATAGTGGTGAGTTAGGAGATAGTTTTATTAATCCACAACACAACCAAAAAGGTATGTTCTTTTCTTTATTAAAAAGTACAAAAGATGCGGCCCATAATAAAGGGATTGAATTTTTATACGGTACTCCCAATAGTGTAGCACTACCTGGAGAGAGAAAAGCTGGTTATGAAATAATCCCATCCTCAAATATATTTAATTTAGTTTACCCAATTAATGTGAGTTCAATATTATCTGTAAAAACTGATTTAGAAATAATTAGAAAATTATTAAGTCCAATAATTAGCATATACTTAAAATTTCTTCACCTGGTAAATTGTTTAATGTTTTGGAAACCTAAAGTAGCTATTGAATCGATTTCTGAATTTCCAAATGAGATTGATGAATTATTTGACAAATGTAGTACTAATTATGATTGGATAATGGAACGTAATAAATTCTATTTGGATTGGAGGTTCACTAATAATCCAGATGAGTATTCAATGTTTTTAGTAAAATTTGATAATAATATTATAGGATATTTCATTATAAAAATAGGAACATGGCAAAAATTAAAAGTAGGTTATGTTGCAGATTATTTAATCGACCCCCACTATTTCAAAACATCCTCAAGTATAATGCAACATATTCTTTCTTCGTTTGATGATTTTAACATTGATATGATTTCTATTTGGGCATCAATAGATTGTCCTTTTTATAGAATAGCTAAGAAATATGGTTTCCTTAAATTCAAGCCAATTCCAGTGATTTGTTATAAGAATAAACTGGGTAATAAAATTATTTCTTCCGATTTGAAATGGTATTTTACAATGGCAGATTCAGATAATATATAGCGTATTTCCATCATTTGAATGTATCAATTTATTGTATTAATGTATCATAATTTTTCTGATAAACGTCAGAATAAATATACTTTAGATTTTAAAACATTTAATAATCAACTTGATAAACTGTTGGTCGATGGGTTTGTTATTGAAGGATTTGATGGTTTGTTGAAACGCATTAAATCAGGTGAATGGCCTGAACGGTACGTTTTAATAACAATTGATGATGGTCATCGAAGTAATTTAATTGCAGCGGAAATACTTGGCAATAAAGGAGCGGGGGGTACATTTTTCATAACGAAACACTATCCCAATAATCAGGGTGATTACCTTAATCAAGATGAAATTTTTGAGTTATCCAAAATAGCACATCTAGGGAGTCATTCCGTTACGCATAGTAATATGACAAAACTTGACCCTGAAAGTTTAAATTTTGAATTAGCGAATAGTAAATTATGGTTAGAGGAAATTACAGGCCAAGAAATTACTACTTTAAGTGTACCGGGTGGATTCATTAATTCAAAAGTTGTAAAAGCTGCAATTGATAATGGTTATGAATTAATCGGGAACTCTAATGAATGGTGGAATAACACATCTGAAATTCAACATTCACGAATAGTCAATCGAATAGCTATTAGAAATACATTTTCTAATCATACTTTATACAAAATTATAAATAAAGATTTAAAATTTTTTATAGGTCGCAAAGTTCGTTCTGGGATAATTTCAC
This sequence comes from uncultured Gammaproteobacteria bacterium, assembly GCA_913041905.1. Lineage (GTDB taxonomy): Bacteria > Pseudomonadota > Gammaproteobacteria. The sequence continues at coordinate 149 of CAJWJQ010000073.1, read as the reverse complement.
TCCCCAAACGTATATTATTTCAATAATGATACTTTATTAACCATGGATATAAATTACATCATCACCACTGATACGGATTATTTTTTATATTACTTATGAAGTGGATTACATTTAAATCTGCCGCCTACCCGTCTGCGTTTTCAGCATTG
>CAJWJQ010000072.1:0-3233 GCA_913041905.1 uncultured Gammaproteobacteria bacterium | reverse complement strand
ATTTCGGGGTGTGGCGCAGTCCGGTTAGCGCACCTGCTTTGGGAGCAGGGGGTCGGAGGTTCGAATCCTCTCACCCCGACAGACGGTAGACTTCTGTAGACCGACATAAAGCCCTTCTTTATTGAGGGGCTTTTGTTTTGTCAGAAGTTATCAGGGTTATACCACACTTATACAATTTAGGGACACCAAATTTAGGGACACGCATAGGGTACACCACTCCCGTATCCGTTTATCACAAATCTTGTTATTAGGGATTTCTCATCTTTTTTCAGACCGCTTGATTCACCTTAGGGGTTGTTGCTTAGGTTGTATGACTTAACAAGATCAAGATATATGTCTAGAATTACTTTATTGCCTTCTTTAAGTCCTTTTTTAATATTTAACCTGCTTTCTTCTTCTTTCCATTTGTTTCGCACCAATTTGTAAAATAACTCTGCATGATAAATGTCTAATTCTTGATGATTCTTATAATGAACAAGCTGGCTCGTGTTTAGCCAACCATTTTTAACTATAGATAATGCTATTGATGATGAAATTTCAGAATATCTATCTTCTATAATACCAAACATTGCAATTGCAGTTTCTATCTTAGAATCATTAATTGTTTTTTCTATTATTGAATAAAAATTGGCAACTGCTGGATGGCTTATTTTTTCACTAATTTTTCTATCATTTATACCCAAACTTAATAAGTATTTTTTGAACGTTTCACCATGGGTATTTGAAATATCTCCATTTCCATGTTCATCCATTATGTTTTCTAGTAAAGTTAATCTATCAGTATAGCTATCCATTTTGGAGCAGAGCAAAAACATTGGACGAGTGAAATAACAAACTGCACTATAAAAATTTAACTGTGAATATTTAAATAATTCTAAAGACATTGATCCATTCATTAAGCTTGAAAAGTATTTATGGGATGCTAAAGGCGTTTTGTCTTTTAATTCTTTTATAAATGAATTCATCTAAATTTCTCCAGTAGATATATATAATATATCGCTTTTATTTAGCGAAGGGGCAAAGGGTGAAAAAGAAAAAATATTACAAAGCGTATTTGTTTGTATTCCATTTGATTTAAGCCAGTCAATTTTTTTTACATCTCTGGTATCAATGGCAAAGCAAACTAATCCATTTTTTTTATTTTTTATTTCTAAAACACACTCCTTCAATCTTTGAGAGAATTTTTTTGTCAATAATAGTGGATGTAAGTGACCAAGTTGCAAAATCGAACCATCTTTTGTTGATTGTATATCTTTAATCCCATTGTTCCATAGTACCATTTCTTTACGAAAAGGACTGAGGTTTATGTAGGAGGATTCTTCATCTTTTGGAAAAGAATTAAAATTAAAAGATTGAAATGCTTTTGGATCAATCATAAAGATTTTAATTGTAGCTGATAAGGAAGGCAGCTTAGTGAGATTAAAGCCTTTAAAAGAAGCGTCGACTCCTTTACCATCCCTTAGCATTGTACAAAAAAAGTTGAAGTCCCATCCTTGATAATCTGAATTAAATGGCCATCGCTTGAAAAGGTACCATAGCAATCTAGTTAGAATTTTCTTTTTTCGATGTTTCATATCAATTTTGAGATCCGAAATGTAAAAACCAGTATATTCTTTATTTCTTATTATAATGGGCTTCCAAACTCCTGCAACCGACCCAATGACTTTATCCCCATATTTTATCGCTACGAACCTTGTTTTATAGCCTTGTTGAGTAAAAAACTGATGATAATCATCACCATGAACGATGCGAAAATTTCCCTGACCGTTTTCTAATGGATACTGAATTCTTTTTTCAAGAAGCCTAAAATCCTTAACATAAGTATCTATTTCTTCAGGAGCGAAAATATCAAAATTATATTTCATTTACGCTTGAACAACCTGATGTGATCATAGAAAAGACTTCTGTCGTGAATTTGCCAGTATGAATCAAACTCTTTGTCTTCAATAAAATAATCACCAAATATATCAATCCATTCTTTATGGTTATTTAATTGCCGAATAATAATAGCAGAGCCTTGCTTTAGTTTTGAAAGGTATTGAGAATGTTCTCGTACAGATTCATTATTACTCCAGTCAAAAATATTGGAGAGACTGACAATGCCATAGGAAGAAATATTATTGATAGAAAAAATATCTCCTTCGATTAATTCTAACTTTTGTTTTCCATTTGATGATAAATAAGGAAAAGCAGATTCTGATTTATAATAACCTAAAAAAATATGCTGCAAAAAAGGGTTTAGGTGCGATTCTTTCTTACATAAACCATCCATAATCTTTGTTTTCATATAGTTAACGTATGAGCCTGGTTGTCCATGTTTTGTAGCCTGATCACCAAAAATTTTATTTATGGATAAATCATTAAAGACATCTTCAAATGGTTTGTAAAGGTGTTTGTTGTTTATCCAATTATTTACCACCGATTGTCGTTGATCATTGGAGCTGTTAACATCAAAAAATTGAATTATTTCACTTTCTGATGCAATGTAATCAATGAACCCTTTGCGTAAATCATAAAACATTTTGTCAAATTTACCAGACTGATTTAAAGATAAGTCGTTTTTATGACCAACGTTTAATGATTCATAGTTAGAATTTTTTAAAGCAATAATTTTTTCGTTAATATGCGATATTTGATGAGGGTTAATATCGAATACTGATACATGTAAATCAGGATAAACAGTTTTTAAATTAAGCGCTACACAGCCACCGCTTCCAATTGTGAGAATTTTTGAGGGTTTAATTTGGTCTATGACTTGAGATTCAACTAGATAATCTTCCCTGTTTACAGCAAATAAATGTGAACTAAAAATGTAACCCATGCTAGAATATACTTTGGAAGTAATTGATTAGACGATATTTAATTCAATATTTTTAAGTTGTTTTAATAAACCATCTAATTATCGGTTAGTTACATCACCCGAATGTATGGATTTATATAATTAAAAAGCTCACGGAATCACGCACAGAAAAAAACCAACTCAATTTAAAACTCGAAACTCAACCCAATTCCCAACCACCGAACCGAAAAAGACGGGGGTACGGTCATAGATATAAGGTGTACACACAATCTTGAGCAATTTTTTAGAATTTAATTCTTTGAAGTTTTTTATTGAGGTAGTTGAAATACATCTTCCACAGTACAATTAAGAGTTTTCGCGATTTTCAATGCAAGAACTGTAGATGGTACATACACTCCATTTTCTATTGCATTGATACTTACTCTTGATACAC
>CAJWJQ010000071.1:0-3302 GCA_913041905.1 uncultured Gammaproteobacteria bacterium | reverse complement strand
CTGCTCCTGCACCATCTCCAAACAATACGCAAGTATTACGATCTTTCCAATCTAAAAGCGATGTTATTTTCTCTGTTCCAACTACTAAAACATTTTTAGCAAACCCCCCTTTTATATATTTATCAGCTATATCTAATGCAAAAATAAATCCTGTGCACGCTGCATTAATATCAAATGCGCATGCATTATTATTTTGAAGCATATTTTGTAAGAGAACAGCTGTGCTGGGAAATTTTCTTTCTGGCGTTGTTGTAGCTAATACTATCATATCAATATCATTAGCACTTAATGTTGCATTTTTGAGAGCCATTGATGACGCTTGGAAAGCCATATCAACACTACTTTCATTTTCTCCAGCTATGTGTCTCTGCTCAATACCTGTTCTTTCAACAATCCATTCATGTGATGTATCAACTAATTTTTCTATATCATAATTAGTGTAAATTTTATCTGGTAAATAACTACCTGTTGAAACTAATTTAGAAAATTTATTTTGCATCTGACATTTCAGTATTTATTAAATTTGTTATTTTATTTAATATTTGATTTTTAACTTCATAATACGCAGTATTGATTGCTCTACTAAAAGCATAAGAATCAGCGCTGCCGTGACTTTTTACCACAACTCCTTGTAGCCCAAGCAAGCTAGCTCCATTGTATCTTCTTGGATCTACTTTCTTTTTAACAGCTTTCATAACAGGGTAACTAATAGCTGCTGATATTTTAGTAAAAATATTTTTATTAAATTCTGATTTAATAAAGTGACTAATTATATTAGCAACACCCTCTATGCTCTTAAGAGCAATATTTCCTGCAAATCCATCGGTTACAACAAGGTCAAAATTCCCAGTAAAAATATCATCCCCTTCAACAAATCCTACATAATTTAATTTTGATTTTTGTAATAGCTGACCAGAATGTTTGATTGTATCATTGCCTTTAAACTCTTCTGATCCTACATTTAATAAACCAATTTTTGGACTGTTAGATATTTCTAAAGATTGAACTAAAGCAGATCCCATAATAGCAAATTGATATAGGTGATTAGAGTTACACTGAACATTTGCGCCAAGATCTAACATGTGGGTCAATCCATCTTTTGTTGGAAATGATCCACATATTGCAGGTCTATCAATTCCCTGTAACATTTTTAATATAATTTTTGATAAAGCCATTAATGCCCCAGTATTTCCAGCGCTAACGCATGCATCAGCTTTATTTTGATTTACGGCCTCTATGCTTAATCTCATTGAAGATTGTTTTTTTGACCTAATAGCTGTTAATACCTCATCTTGCATGCTAATAAGTTCATTGGTATGGATAATATTGTATCTTGTGTTTTCTAATTTTTTTATATCATTAGGTATAAAATTTTCTATTGCAGTTTTATTTCCTACTAATATTAAAAATAAATCTTGATGTTTATTAAGAGCTTGAATAGCCCCTGGAACTGACGACGAAACTCCATCATCTCCGCTCATCATGTCTAATGCTATAGTAATGTTATCGTTCATGGTGTGTAAGCTAACAATGGTTAACTAACCTTGTGGTTCTTCTTGTTTCTCTTTCTTCACTTTTGGTGAAAAAATTTGTTCACCTTTATAATAACCATCTTTAGCTATATGATGTCTTAAATGTTTAACTCCAGTTGTCTTGTCTACAGAGCATGTTGGCTTGTTGAGGCTATCATGCGATCTCCTCATATCTCTTTTAGATTTAGATTTTCTACTCTTTTGGACTGCCATATATATTCCTTATTCTTAAAATATCCTCTTTTATTGGGACATTTAATAACGCTATTCTAAGCAATATTTTGCTTTCAGGCAATTTATAAATCAAATTTTTGTAATAATCCTTATAAATATTCAGTAAATGAATATAATTATTCAATAATCTTTATCTTTCTGATAATATCAGTCTGATTTAAATATAATATAGAAATGAAAAAAATCATATTAGCGTCTAGCTCAATACATAGAAAAAAACTTCTCAAACAGCTTAAAATTAACTTTCAAGCAATATCACCAAATATCGATGAAACAAGAAAAAGAAATGAACCTATAAATAATTTTGTTAAAAGATTGTCTGTTGAAAAGGCTGTTAAAGTAGCTGGTAAAGTCAGCAATGCAATTGTTATTGGTTCTGATGAAATTGCAGTTGTTGGCAGTAAAATACTTGGAAAACCTGAAACTGTAAACAATGCAAAAAAACAATTAAACTTTATTTCTGGAAAAGATGTAGTTTTTAAAACAGGTATGTGTGTAATTGATGCAGATTCAATGAAAAAATTTACTTGTATTGTTCATTATAAAATAAAAATGAAAAAATTAAATAACATGCAAATTAATAATTATATAAAAAAAGAAAATATGTTAAATTGTGCTGCAAGTATTAAAATAGAAGGCCTTGCTATAAGTTTAATAGAGAAAACAACTGGTTATGATCCTACCTCTGTTATTGGGCTTCCGTTAATAAAACTAACAGAGTATTTAAACAAATTTGGTTATAAAGTTTAAAATATTATTTAGAAAAATGGTCAAATCCTTTTAAATTTAATTTAATCATATTTCCATTGTCTAAATATTTAATCTCAGATTTTGTAACAGTTCCAATAATTGTAATGGGTGTTTTATATTTTAAAGATAAGGACTTTATTTTCTTTCTATTTTTCTTTGATGAGGTAAAACACAATTCATAATCTTCTCCTCCTTCAATTAATGCTTCAAGGTATTTATTTCTAGTTAATGTTTTTTTAACGACATGATGAGTAGGTATGTTTTCTATAAAAACATCAGCGCCTTTTTTACTTTGAGTCATGAGAGTTTGTAAATCTTTTGCTAGTCCATCAGAAATATCTATGCAACAATTTGCAATATTTGATATCGCCAATCCTATGTTTATTCTCGGTGTAGGCATATGTAAGAATTTTTTCAACAACTTATATTTTTTTTTATTTTTTGATAATAATAATGCAGCTCTTGCCATGCCAATCTTTCCAGTTACATAAATATCATCATTAATTTTTGCGCCTTTTCTATATAGTATTTTCTTATTATTTACCCCTATAACCTGAAAAGAAATACTAAGTGGCCCTTTATTAGTATCTCCACCAATAAGCGTTAAATCATGTTTTTTAATTAGTTGGTTAATACCTTTATAAAAAGATTTTATCCATGCATCGGTAAGTTTAGGTATTGTGATTGCCATAAGAAGGTATTTAGGTTTGCAACCCATTGCTGCTATGTCGCTTAAATTTGTTGCTAAACATTTATATCCTATTTCATAAGGTGAATAATTTTTTG
>CAJWJQ010000070.1:0-3326 GCA_913041905.1 uncultured Gammaproteobacteria bacterium | reverse complement strand
GCTTGTCTAATCATTGGTTCTATAATCGCCATCGTTAATACAACGGCTGAAATTCCATCTAAAAACATTCCAAGAATAATATAAAAAATTGTCAAAACCATAATTAAAACGTAGGGAGAAAGATTCATTTCATTTATCCAAATCGCAAGATTTCTGGGAAGACCAGTAAAACCCATAGCTAAGGATAAAAAAGCAGAACCAGCTAAAATAAATGCAATCATGCATGAGGTTTTTGTAGCGCCTAGTAAAGATAATTTAAAAGTTTCTTTATTAAGACTTTTTTGAAAAAAAGACAGTATTAAAGCACCCACCACACCTAAAGATGCTGCTTCTGTTGCAGTTGCTATTCCCACATATATTGATCCTATAACAGCCATAATCAAAACTATTACGGGTATCAATTGGCCTGACTGTTTAATTTTTTGAGAAAAAGAAAACGTTTCTCCCATTTTGGGCATGATGTCCTTGTTGAACATTGACCAACCGATTACGTAAAACATAAAAAATATAGCAATCATGATTCCTGGTATAATTCCTGCTATAAAAAGTTTAGCGATAGATTCTTGGACTGTTACTCCATAAATAATCAATATGATTGATGGTGGTATTAATAAGCCTAAAGTTCCAGATCCTGCTAAACTACCAAGCAATAATTTTTCTGGATAATTTCTTTTTCTCAATTCGGGGATAGACATTTTTCCAACAGTAGCGACAGTTGCTGCTGAAGAGCCAGATATCGCTGCAAACAAAGCGCATCCAACAACATTTACATGAATTAGACCTCCAGGTAGGCGTGCCATCCATGGAGCTAAACCTTTAAATAGATTTTCAGATAATTTAGTTCTAAATAATATTTCACCCATCCAAACAAATAATGGTAATGCTGTTAAAGTCCAAGATGAGCTCGTTCCCCAAATTGTTGTAGCCATTGCATCTCCGACTGGTCTAGATGTAAAAAGTAACATTCCGATCGCTGATACACCTATCATACTAAGAGCAACCCATACTCCAGTCCCCAGCAAAATTAGTAAAATAGAAATAAAAAAGATTGTTAGAAATAATTCTGGCATAATTAATTATTGTTTCGCTTTAAAATTAACAAAATAAAATTATGCAATACACAAATAAAAAATATTGTTGAACCTAATGCTACAGTAACCTGTGGTATCCAAATATAAATTTCATCTGCCCCTTCGCTTCGTTCCCCAAACTCAATTGAAATAATTAGCATTTTAATAAAATAATAAGATAAAAAACCTGAAAAAAAAGTTGCTATTGATAAACACCATAACTCTAAAAATCTTCTTATACCTATGCTAGCTTTTTCTAAGAATAATGTAATTCTAATGTGCCCTTTTTCTCCAAAGGTATAAGCCAAAGCGAGAAAAGAAGAAGCAGCCATGCAATAACCTGAATATTCTGCTAAACCTCGAATATAAAAACCAAATATCCTAGATGCAATTCCTGTAAGAATAAATGTTGCAACAAGTATAAGAAATACAGCTGCTATATAACCTGACAGTCTATAAAGAATTCTTAAGTAATTATCAATTTTACAAAGCATAAAAAAAAGGCCGTTTAATTATACGGCCTTTTTTTAAGAATTAAATTTATTATTTATAAGCAGCGAGAACAGCTTGTCCACGAGCCCCAGCACGATCAGCCCATTCTTTGGACATTGTCGCGCCTACACCTTCAAAATGTTTCTTCAAAGTTGCGTTAACTTTACCAACTTTCATGCCAGCATCAGCAAGAGCTTTTTTATCGTCTCTGTTCCCTTTTTTAGATAAATCCCAACCTTTTTGCTCAGCTTTAGCAGCCTCGGACATGATGAGTTTTTGAGTATCAGCATCTAATTTATTCCAGGCATCCTTGTTTGCAATCACCATATTTTTTGGAAACCATGCAGCGATATCATAAAAATACCCAACACCATTTTCCCAAATTTTTTTATTTTTTCCTGTTGTTGGTGATGTAATCATACTTTCAACCGCCCCTGTTGAAAAAGCTTGACTAATTTCAGCTGCTTCAATTTTTGTTGGTGCCATTCCAGTTAGTTCAGCAATTCTAATTGTTGCAGTATTGTAGGCTCTAAACTTTAAACCCTTCAAATCTGCGACACTGTTAATTTCCTTTTTGCTATACAAACCTTGCGCAGGCCAGGGCACTGCATATAAAAATACAAGACCCTTAGCATCAAGACCTTTTACGATTTCAGGTTTTGAAGATTGATAAAGCCTCATTGCTGCTCCGTAGTTTGTTGCCAAGAATGGTTGTGAATCAACTTCTAGTAACGGATCTTCTTTTCCCAAAGCTGACATAAATCTTTCTCCAATGGGAGCTTGGCCAGTTCTTACCGCTCTAAAGATTTCTCCCCCTTTAAATAAAGATCCACCCGGATGAGTTACAATAGTCAGTTTTCCACCACTTTTATCAGTAACATTTTTTGCAAATTCTGTTGCATTCGCTGAATGGAAATTTCCGGCTCCATATGCTAGAGCCATATCCCATTTTTCGCCAGCATTAGCCAAATTTACACTGAATAACAGTGTTGCTAATACAACAAAAATATTTCTAATTAATTTCATTTTCCCCTCCATAAATTTGTTAATGTCTTATTTCACAACGAAGAATGACTAATTGCAATACAATTATTAAGATAATAGGATTATAAAAGTATAAAAGTGTTAGAAGAAACCATAATATTTATTCAAATCATATTTATCGATATCGTTATGGCCGCTGATAATGCCGTCATTATTGGCCTAGTTGCTGCTAACTTTGCCCCAATGAATAGAAAAAAAATAATTATGTGGGGCGTGCTTGCTGCCTTCATTTTTAGAGTAATCTTTGCTGCTTCAGCGACTTATCTGTTTCAATTCACTTTAATAAAATTGATCGGAGGTGCGCTTCTTCTTTGGATTGTCAAAGATTTATGGCAAGATTTATTTAGTAGCAAAAAAATAAAATCACCCACAAAAAAATCTAAAGAACCTTCATTTATGCGAGGAGTTTATCAAGTATTAATTGCTGATATTACTTTAAGTTTTGATAATGTTATTGGAGTTGCTGGAGCTGCTCAACAACACTACTATTTATTAATTTTTGGTTTGTTGTTATCTGTTATCCTTATAGGTACAGCTGCTACTTATTTTGCTAATGTTATCAAAAATCATCTCTGGATAGGTTATGTTGGTTTAGCAGTAATTTTAGTGGTTGCCATCCAACTAATCATTGGAGGTCTTATGGGTCTTGGAGTACTAACAATCCATGAACCTTTTGCTTCTTGGTTAATTTAAAATATACTATTTTTTGAAACTTTTGTA
>CAJWJQ010000069.1:0-3362 GCA_913041905.1 uncultured Gammaproteobacteria bacterium | reverse complement strand
AAATCAGTATTTAAACTGAGCATTTGTTCTTCATTTTGATTGTTCTGGAACACAACATCCTGCAGTCCGGCTGAAAGTGAAATATCGTTATAGGTAAAAATTCTTTGTTGAAAATGAAAACCAAATTCTACTTGAGGAGAATACTGTGATTCTGAGATTAAATCTAACGATGTTGTGTCTCCTCCTTGCACAGCTGAAAAACCAGCTGTAAAACCTTTTCCAAACTCCATGTCAAAATAAACACCCTTGGCTGTATTGATTGGGTCAAAATTATGAAGCTCAACTCCAAACCCCGTTCTAAAAACATAGGGAGCTTTTTGAACGCTTGAAGTTGGCACCCGCATCATCAAACCTGGTCGCGTATATACAATTCGGGTAGAAGCAAGGATTAGGTTGCAAAAAACAATTGATAGTATAATTATTTTATATTTTCTATTCATTTTTAATTAAATATTGTTTATTTCTGCTTGGGCCAGATTTACGTATTCGCTGTCAGGATAAATACTAACTAAAGACTTAAACATTTCTTGAGCTTTATTGTTCATCCCTATGTTGCGATATATCATGCCCTGTTTTATTAGAACTAAATCAGAATATTTAGCGATTCCGAGCTCGGACAATTTATTTAAATGAATTAAAGCTTGTTTATATCTCCCAACCTGTTCATATGATTCTGCTAGCAAAAGTAGAACGTTCCCAGATGTTCGTTTATTCGTTTTTACTAGAGAAAGAGATTTAAAATACTGAATACATTTGTCATATTCTTCATTATTATAAGAAATCATGCCTGAGTTATATATTTCATCGTCAAACCCTAAAGATTTATCAATAATATTTTCAGTTTTATCTACAGGTAAATCTGTATCAATTATATTTACACTAACAGGGTCACTTTCTATGGGAGCAAAAACCTCAGCCATTGGTTTAATTTCAATAATATTATTATAACCTGTGGTCATAATTTCAGAATTTAATTTTTTATTTAAACTAATAACTTGATCTCTCAATCTAGAGTTTTCTATTTCTAGGGTTTTTAGTTTTGAAGCAAAAGATTTTTCTACAGCAGAGACATGGTCATTAATTTTATCTAATGAAGAAAACATTTCAGAAGTAGTAGCCATATAGATAGACCTGGTTTCTTTATTTCTCACAACTTTTTTGTTGTTGATATCAGAAGATGGCTTTATTAGCTGCCTGCTTATTTTCTCTGACCCGTTTTTTGGCTCAATAGCAATGCCCATATCCAAAAAGAATACGTCTGCGCTGCTTGTCTGACAATAAACAACTGCTAAGAAAAATATTAATATGGTATATAAAGTTTTATACATTACCAGGCTCCAATATATTCTACTGGTACTCCTCCCAATCAATTACATATGAATAGCCAATAAAGGATCCAAAATCTTGAGGAACGTAAAGCTCAAACTTTCCTAGTGCGCCAGGCAATAGGCTCGCGTCTGATACAATCCCACTGTCAAATGTATTATATGAACCAGCTATAAATGTTGTAAGAGTTCGAGTTTCTCCGCTCCAGTTTTTACGAAAAACAAAATCTACCTTTACAAAATCAGCTCGTCGGCCTCCAATGTTTTTTATTTCACCATTAAACACAATATTGCCCTGGCTATCTTTCTTTTCAGATATATTACCCATCAACACACAATTAGCAGAAAATTTCTGGCCCATGTCTCTATCAGAGACACTAGAAGAAGTGTATTTCGGAACTGTGAGCTTTGGCATGGGAGGTGGAGAATAACTCTCTCTGATCTGCTCCGGAACATATTCTTGCTGATCTTCTGTAATAACATTATCAACAATACGAACAACCTCTTCCCGCTTTATAATCAGATATCCAACAAGGGTTTCAACTTTTAATGATTTATCATCTTGGTACACAATTTTACCAAAAACTGTACTACCATTTTTGAGGATTATTTCTTTTGAATAAATTGTTAGTGGATTGATCCACATCTTGCTTAAGGCCTTTAGATCATCCATCTCTCTGGTTAGATGTTTAAACTCGGCCGTCAATTTTTTTATCTCAAAGTTTAGCTCATTTAAAATAAAATCATTTGAAGCGCCTCCACTGGCTCCAGCAGTTTGTGGGACTGAAACTGGGGTCGCAGCGGCCTGAATTGGTGTCTCAGCTACAGGAGCACCAGACGCAATAGCCTCAGGCGCCGGAGCTGGTGTTTCACTAGAGGCAGCTGCTATTTTAATTTCTAAATCCTCTAAATCTCCAGCTATAGTAAGGGTTTCTGTATGCAGAACATCCTTTTTTTCCAATACCTGCAGAGAGTATTCTCCACCTAGAACCTTTTTAATTTTAAAAGATCCTTTTTTATTGGTTTTCCCCTTATAAGATTTTTCACCAGACAGTTCTAGCTTAACCTTTTTCTTTGGCTCGCCATCAGGTCCAATTACTGTCCCTGATACGGTAAATTTATCTGCGGCCATGGACACAGTGTGCCCAACGAGCAACAGAACAATCAGCGAGTATACAACTCGCCTATTAAAGCTCAATTGTGATCTCATTTCATACCTCGGATTTTTAAGTCACACGGCAACAATAGTTGCTGAGTGGGAGCAATTTTACCTAATAATCAATCGCGTGTCAAGAAATTATAAGTTATATATAATATTCGCCTTTTTGTGACAATAAACCTATAGCTCATTTCCAAAACGAATCTAATTTATTTTTTCTTTCTATGGCGTGTTTATGTTTTTTTTCTGCTTCAGTTCTAAGCTCATTGTCAAGCTCAAGAGACAGTGCTTTTACATATGATTCAAGTATCAGGTCAAAGTCCGTGTCTCCTAGTTTGGTATAGGCAATCGCCATCCAGTAAAATGGCTCACCATTTTTAGGATATAATGTTGCGGCCTTTGAGTATTTTTCAATCGCGTCCCAGATGCCATTCTTGTTTCCTTTTTTAACTAACACGTTCCCATCGGCTAATAGCAGCCCATATTTTGATACAATATCGCTAGTATTCAGTTCAGTTGCTTTTTTAAAATAATCAGCAGCTGATATATAATCACCTTGCTCCATATGTTGTTCAGCTACTCTATTGTTAGCAGAGACTAATGCGTCTAATATATTAACATCATTGTTTTTTACCCTAAGAAGAGAATCTTGTATAGACAATAACTTCTCAGGATTTTCAATGCTCATCTTTTTGTAGGCACTTCCGGCACAATCATAAACAAATATCGCAATAAGGATAGATGTTATCAATCTGATATATATTTTTATCATACTATCACCTACCGTAACCATATATATGTAATTGCAGAATTATTTCTACCGAAGTCATCGTCATCAGGCTGGTTACATTCACTCCTCATATCAACGGCATTTTTAT
>CAJWJQ010000068.1:0-3563 GCA_913041905.1 uncultured Gammaproteobacteria bacterium | reverse complement strand
TACACAAAGAAGGCTAGTTAATGTTTTATTAGGTTCATTTGAAAATGCTTTAGTGAAACCATTTCTAAATCTGAATGGCCAGGATGAGTAAAAGAAACAGAAGATTATAAACCAACATAGAAATACATCAAATACATATAAAAATATGGTGAATTATAAAGAAGAAAACGATGATATACTCGTGGATATAAAGCATCTTTTTGTATTAGCTGAAAAATAATAATATGAATGAATTTTTTCAAAAAGCAAAAACTAATTATAATATGTATTTTACATTCTGATGGATAACAATAAAATAAATCTATAACAATCATCAAGGAATACATTTGTTAACTCAATGGCAACGAAATATAATTGATAATGCACTCGGAAAAATTGAAGATACTTTAATCTATCCATTTATCAAAATTAACGAAATAGATACAACTCCTATTTTTATAGTAGGTGTTCCAAGATCTGGAACTACAATTTTTACTCAATGGTTTGTAAATTACATTGATACCGACTTTTCGTATTTTTCAAGAGTTGGTGATTTATTTCCCAGTGCAAGTTTATTAACAAACTTGGTAGGATATAAGTTTTTTGGAAAAGATGTAAATATTAATAAACCCTCAAAATATGGCCAAATTAAAGGATATATGGCACTTTCAGAAGGTAACCGGATCTGGCATCGTTATTTAAATTCTGAAACTGATCATGTTGATTTAACAGTATCTAATGAAAAAATGTGTAAGTTTCTCACAAAATCAGTTAAGAAACATTGTTACTTTTTTAATAGTCAACTATTTATCAATAAATCTCCTCACAATTCATTAAGAATTAATTTTTTAAAGTCTATTTTTCCTAAATCAAAGTTTGTAGTAGTTTTAAGAGATGGAAGAGACGTAACAAAGTCTCTTATAGAGGCACGAAAACACTTTAATCAAAGAACAGATAAATGGTGGTCAGTCAAACCTAATAATTGGAAAGTTTTAGAATCTTATTTTCCCCACATATCATGTAGTAAACAATGGGAAGCAATAACTTGTGAAATGTTAAAGCAAATAAACGAAATAGACGCTAACTCTCAAATAATTATAAAGTATGAGGATTTTATAAAAAAACCATTTAGTATAATTAAAAAATGTTATAAAAAATTAGATATACCTTATAAAACATACGATGAACAATTTAATAACATAATAAAATCAAGTTCATATAAGCAATTTTTCAAAAGTATAGAAATCGATGAAATTAATAATGCGATTTCTGGAACATTAAAACGATTAGGATATTAATTAGGAGTTTATATGGATTGCATACTTTTAGCTGCAGGAATAGGACAAAGAATGGGTAAAGATTTGCCTAAACAATTTTTAAGATTAAATGGTAAACCTATTATTATTTATTCACTTGAAGTTCTTAGTAAATATGACTCAATAAAAAATATTTATATAACATTTAATGAAAATTATAAGAACTTATATACAAAAATAATATCTGATTATAATTTCCCAAAATGTAGTTTAGTCAAAGGTGGAAAAACAAGACATGAGAGTGTATTTCTTGCTCTTCAACATGTTAAATCAGATAATGTCTTAATACATGAAGCTGCTCGGCCTTTTATTAATGCAGATCAAATAACGCAATTAGTGAATGAAAATGAAAGTGCTGTAGTTCCAACAATTCCTCTTCCATTTACAGTATCGTTAGGGCAAGGATATATGACGAATGAATTAGATCGATCTCAACTAAATAATATCCAACTTCCCCAGCTATTTAAGTATAAAGATCTTAAGAATGCTCATTCAATAGCAAAAGCTGAAAATTATGTTGCAACAGAGGATGGGATTTTAATGTTTAGAGCAGGATACAAAGTAAAATTTGTACCAGGTTATGAGAATAATATTAAAATAACAACTCATCTAGATTTGGCAATTGCAGAAATTATTGATCGTGGAATGGAAATAATATAATGAGTAATCCAAAAGTCGCTATCATTACAGGTGCCAGTAGAGGGATTGGCGCAGCATTAGTTAAAGGTTTGTCTGATTCAGGAATGATTGTAGTTCTTGCTTCTAGAAATAAAAAACAAATGCAATCAGTATCAAATTCTTTACTAAATGAGTATAGTATTGTACAAACAGATGTTAGAGATGAAATGTCTGTTAAAAACCTTGTCAGTTATGTATATAAAAAGTATAAACGAATTGATGTTCTTGTTAATAATGCTGGCTTTGTTGAACCGTTAAGCTTATTAGAAATGTCGAAAGAAACATGGGATAATACGATTGCTTCAAACCTTACCGGCACTTTTTTAATGACAAAAGAAGTCGTCAGAATTATGAAAAAAGACGGTGGAAAAGTAATTAATATTGCTTCTTCTGCCGGTTTATCTTCTCGTCCGGGTTGGAGTGCTTATGCAGCAAGCAAAGCTGCAGTTATTAACTTTAGTTTAACAATGGCTGAAGAATTACGTGATTTTAATATTCAAGTTTATCCGATATGCCCTGGTAGAACTGCTACTGATTTAAGAAAAAAATTAGCTCCGAATGAAGATCCGACAACTATTATGCAACCAAGTGCAGTCGTTGATGTTGTATTGTTCTGTCTTACGGATAATGCGAATACAATTGAGGGGCAACCGATATTGGTGAGAGAAAAATGAAATCAATAACATGGAAAAATTTTCAAAAAATAATTGAAAAAGACCAAACAAGTCATAAAGCAGATTTGTATGCACGATGGTTTGTTTGGAAGATATCAGCACCGATTTCTTATTTAATAGTTAAAACTCCTTTTTCTGCAAATCAAATTACTGTATTTCAAGAAATAGTGGGTATAATTGGTGCAGTACTATTAGCTAGTATTGACATAAAATTTGCAGTTATTGGAATTATTCTATTACAAATTGGTTATATCTTTGATTGTGTTGATGGAGAAGTTGCAAGATTTAAAAATCAACAATCTGTTCGCGGTGTTTATCTTGATTTAATTGGACATCAGTTTGTTATTCCGATGTACATATTTTTTAACTCTTTGGGTGTATATTTAAGATATGGATATATAGATGCCATAATTATGGGATTTTTAGGTGCTTTATTTTTGTTAAGAACTGATATTTATTCAATGTATTCTGTTGTAAATACTATGATTGAGAAAGGAGATAATCGTAATTATAATCCAACTATTCTAAATCAAAAAATAATGCAATCTGAACCTAATATTGCATTCAAAAAACGTTCTGGCTGGAAATGGGTTGTAAGAAAAAAATGGAGTTATCCCGATTCAATGAATATGCTTACAATAGCTATTCTTTTAGATTATTATTTCATGCCGTTATTCTTTGGAGGTAGGACAATCTCTTTTGCATATATATTTTCTTATTGGTTTACAATTCCAATAGTTATTGGACGATTCTTTTCCTATTGGAAGGTTTTTAATCAAGATGAGGTTTCACATCACTTTCATCGAATTGTAAATAAATCTAAAAACAATTTCTAATAGATCATTTTTGAAATTCTCGTCTGGTAAAATCGCCAAGGAAGCCACCATTTCTTTTGTTGGAATGGGAATCGGCGATG
>CAJWJQ010000067.1:0-3653 GCA_913041905.1 uncultured Gammaproteobacteria bacterium | reverse complement strand
ATATGAATTTCCTTCTCCAATTGAAGAAATAAAGTCTATTGCAGCTGAAACACCATTACATGCAGCATGATTTAAAGTTCCGGTTTCAATTTTATATGGAGCAAACTGCTCTTGTACTATTAGCCTGTCAGGATCCAAGGTGTCTAAAAGGCCAGGTCTAGAATACAAAAGTCCTACATGGGGTCCATAAAACTTATATGCAGAGCATATCAAGAAATCACAGTCTAATGATTTAACATCAATAGAAAAATGTGGAGCATAATGAACGGCATCTAATAATAATAAAGAGTTATATTTTGCTGTTATTTTTTTTATATAATTAAAATCATTAATAGTACCAAGGGCATTCGAGGACATTCCCATAGCTACTAAAGCAGTTTTTTGATTAATTTTATTTTTAAAGTCATTGTAATCTAGAGTCCCATCCTTAAGAAGTGCTACTTCTACTAGTTTAATCCCATAGCTCTCAAGAGTTTTCCAGGGACCTCTATTTGCTTCATGATCAAGCTCTGTTATAATTACTTCATCACCTTTTTTAATAATTTTTGATAATCCTCTTGATAAACTATAGTTTAGGGTTGTCATATTTTGTCCTATAGATATACACTCTTTGCTTTCTGCTCCAAGAAGTTGAGCTACTTTTTTTCGCATAGAATCCATAATAGAATCAGTCTCTTTACTTGTTATGAATTCTCCATGAGTGTTTGAGTTGGATTGCCTATAGTAATTGGATATAGCATCAATTACGCTTGATGGAACTTGAGTTCCTCCAGGTCCATCTAAATAAATTATTTGATTTTCATTCTCATCTTTTAATGATAATGAAGGAAAGTTACTTCTTAATTTATCTAAGTTGATCATCTATTTATATATTTAATTATGAGTAATTCATATAATATTATTTAAAATCTAATATATATAATTAACCTCATTTTTCAAGTGGAGTTTTTCCATAAATAAATTTCATATCAGGAAGCTCTGTAAAATAATAGTGAATCCATATATAAATATGTTGGAATAACGCAGCTAATAACGCAGCCTTAGATTGCAATAAAATTCCTGGGATCCATAACAATAAGAAAACAAACTTGTACATCCCATTTGAGGTGTATTTAAAAATACCTTTTTTTACAAATGGCACATCTTTAAATTTATCTGGATTAAAGTGATCATATCCAAAAGCTTTATTTATACCAAAGTATTTAAATACAGAGTATTGACCATAAATTCCAGGAATAAGTAGAACTAAACAAATTAAATAAGATAGATTGTTCCCTATATTAATTGTCATTGCATTAGAAATAGATAAAATTATAATTAAAATTGGTCTTAAAAGTATAAGTATAGTAAAGCCAATTTTATAAACTTTAAAAGCATTTTTAACAAAAATTTTACTTAAGCCTTTATAGAATAATTCATATCTCCAACAAATTAAAACATATATTTGATGTGCAATTGCAAAAAATATAGTTAGATATAACCACGATTGACTATCTATTTTCCATAAGCTTCCATAAAAGACACTTTCATTATATTTTATAAAAAAATTAACTACTAATAATAAAATAAATAGCGATAAAAGATGCCAAAATTGTTTATAAAGTATTTTCACATTATTAATTTTTAAAAATCAATTTTCTTGGATTCCCTATTTAGTTAAAAGTTTCTATAGGGTGAATCAAGATAGCTGTTTGCTTCTTTTTCTAGAAATTTTGCTGACTTATTATCCCAATGAAGTGTTTTTCCTGGGAATCTTCCAGCAATTACTCCAAGTAATATAGTTTCTGTTAATCTAGAAGAATATGAGAATGGAGCAGAACATTCTCCTTTTCCAAGACATGAATCTATAAATTCATGATAATGGATATATGATTCTTTTTCATAATCTCTAATGGGATTCTTTGTTATTTCTCCACTTTCTTCAAATGATGAGATATCTATTTCCTCATATCTTCCATTAACAATAAGTTTTGGAAGTTCCATAAAATGAGGAAGTAGTAATCTGCCTTTTTCTCCAATAAACATAGCTCCTTGATTGGGTAATTTATCTTTATTAGGTAGTTTTAAATCCCTATGAGTTCTAGGCGCCCCTTTACCATCTTCCCAAACCCATTTTAATGTATCAGCAGTATACTGTGTCCCTGGAAATTTATATGTAACATGATTTTTTTCAGGGAAACCAATTCCATTAGGCCTTCTGCATTTATTCTTTATTGTAAGTGGAACATCTAATTCAAGTGCATTGTAGGGCGTGTCAAAAATGTGAACTCCCATATCCCCTAATGTACCGCAACCAAAATCAATCATTTTTCTCCACATAAATGGATGATAAATATTTTTTTTGTATGATCTTTTACCTGCAGTACCAAGCCATAAATTCCATTCTAATTTTTTTGGAATTGGGTCACTTCCTATAGGCTTTGGCCCATCATATCCCCAGTTTTTTGGAGACCATGCTCGTACAGTGCTAACTTTCCCAATTATTCCTGACTGAATTAATAGTGTAGCAAGCTTATAGTCATAAAAGGAATGAACTTGAATTCCCATTTGGGTTACTAAGTTTTTTTCTTCAGCAATTTTTCGCATTTCTCTTGCTTCACTTACGTGATGAGTCAATGGCTTTTGACAATAAACAGCTTTATTCATTTCCATTGCCATTATAGATGCTGGGGCATGAGTATGATCTGGGGTAGACACAATTACTGCATCAATTTTTGAACTCATTTCATTTAATAAAATTCTATAATCTTTATAGGCCTTCGCTTTTGGATGAGATTTACTTGCAGACATTAAAATATCACTATCTACATCACATAGGGCTACTACTTCAACATTTTTATGTGAAGAGATGTATTCTAAGTCAGCTTTCCCCATTCCTCCAACTCCTATATGTGCAGTTCTAATCATAGTTTTTTTTGAATTAGCTAGAAGGTCTAAAGGTAAAACAGTTAAGGTTGCTAAGGCAAGTGAATCTTTGATAAAATCTCTTCTTTTGTACTCCTTCATAACTATAATTTTCTAATTTTTATATTTCTAAACCAGAGAGGGCTATCATGATCTTGAAGTCCAATATACCCTTTTTTAAATGCTCCATACTTCTCTGCATTTTTCCATTTACTTTCACTTTTCCTTTTATACCAGTCTTCAGACCATGGTACAAATGACAAAATCATTTTTCCATTTAACCAATGTTCTACTTTTTTGGGATTGAATATAATCCTTGTTGTATTCCATTCCCCAGCGTGTTTAGTAATTTTATTATTTTTATTTGGAGAATACATTGCATAATCAGCACCTGCTTTTTGCCATTCATCAAGAGTCGCATTATTTATTTTCTCCCACCCATAATCGTCTAACAATTGGTATTCAGGACCCACTTCATAAGGAGTATTAAATCCTTCTTGTAAATGATAAAATATACCACTATTTCCTGCTAGCGGTAGTTTCCATTCAAGATATAATTCAAAGTTTTCAAATTCTTCAAAATAGTAGATAATATCACCACCACCATTCATGTCTTTTTCTAACTTTGAATCAGTATGAAAAGTTAGAACACTGTCTTGTATTGTCCACTTGCTAGGCAATGATTTTCCATTATAAGCTCTCCATCCTTCAGTACTAGTTCCATCAAATAAATAGATCCACTGATTATC
>CAJWJQ010000066.1:0-3673 GCA_913041905.1 uncultured Gammaproteobacteria bacterium | reverse complement strand
CTGCTCCCCCAATAAGATGGTTTAGTTAACATTATTTCTTATACTAAAAAAATAATTTATAGTTAATCAATATATTTCTACCTGCTTCAGGCATAATTGATTTTATTTTTGATAAATGATTATAATATTCTTCATTAAAAATATTATTTAGCTGAATTGTAATATTTTTATTTTCTTTGCTATAGTTTATTACAAAATCAACTAAAAATGATGATCGAGTAAAAGTTTCAAACTCACCCAATCTATTTTGAGAATTTATCTTAGATAATCTTACATTAAAATTCATTAATTCATATTTATATATAAAGTTTAGAATTTGTTTGGTTGGATTAATATATGATAAAGGTAATTGATTTGTATAGTCATCTCCTTCAGTAAAAGAAAAATCATACACCATTTTATAATTTTTATAATTATACGCTAAGTTAAATTCTATACCTTTAATTGAAGATTTAACTCCTTGAGTTTGATATTTATATAACCATCCAGAAGAACCACTACCCCATTCAATAAAATCAGAACCTGCACAAGGATGTGATTCTCCAATAACGAATTCCTCTTCACATTCTCCCATTTTATTCATTTGATAATAAAAAGGACTATAATTATAAAAAGTTGTTATTGAAAAATTAAATGGATTAGAATTGTAATAAATAGAAGATTCAATTCCATATATTTTTTCTAATTGAAGATTTGGTTCACCAATTTCATAAGAATATGAACCTAGATGTGGACCATCTGAATATAACTCTTCTAATCTAGGAGCTTTCATTGTATTCATTATCCAACTATTAATTTCAAATTTATTAATTATTTTTCTTAAACCTAATGAAGATGAAAAATATTTAAAAGTTCTAGTTTTAATTTCTTTATTATCTAAATTTGATAAAGTAATATTATTTTGTTCCGGTTCAATTAATAAATATCCCATCCTAAAAGAACTTAATATATCAAAACTGAAGAAATCTTTTTCATAAAAACCAAATAGTGATAAATCTAATTCATCAGTCTTTGGAGTCCAATAAAATCCAATTGGTGAAAATTGTTTATGATTTATTTCCGAACCCATAATTAAATTAAAAGATTGAAATTCAATCTTAAAATTATGTGTATTTTTTGATAAGGCTACTGAAAAATAATCTGAATTATTTTCAAATTCCTGATGTTCATAATTAATATAATTATAATTAATATCAAATTGTTTAAAATCAAAAAATGAAACATCCCCATGAAAATTAAATTGAAACGTATTTTTTATCAATTCTATATCTACTCCATTTATATGTCCTTCTGAACTTGATGGAATCCCATAATCCATATTATAATTTTCAAAAATAAAATTGATATAACTATATTTATTGTACTTTGTGAATCCTAATTTATAATTAGATGTTTTAGAAAATGTATTCTCTATTGTACCAATTGGACTTGTTTGATCATTCGTATTTCTATTATTAATCATTACATTTAACTGATTATTTTTTATAGGGATATATAACATTAGATTCCCATATATCCCTTTATTAAATGATTCTCCTCCCAATAATAATTTTGTCTTAAAATTCTTAAACTTTACCTTTGGATTCCCACTAATGCTTGTATTTATCACCCCTCCTATAGCATTAGAACCATATAATAAAGCTTTAGGTCCTCTTATTATTTCTATTTCAATTACATCAGTCATATCTAAAGCTATTACATGATCAATTGATGATTTAGATAAATCTCCCGTTTCACTTCCATCCTTTGTAATTAATAATCTATCACCAGAGTATCCTCTCAATACAGGTTTTGATGTTACTGTACCAATTGAATTTACTCCAATGTTAGATTGATTAGATAATGTTGTTGCTATATTCCCACTAAGGTTATTATTTAATTCCTGTCCACTTAATACAACATCAGATATTTGATTTGATCTATCTTTATGAGAATGTATATGAATTAATTCTAATTCTAATGATTGAGGTTTAATAAATATTTCACCTAAATTAATTTTTTCCTTAGATAAATTCAATGGTATAATTAATTCTTTATACCCAATCATTTTAATACTTAAATCGATTTCATTTCCTAATTGTTCATTTAAAAGCAGATTAAAATATCCCACCTCATTTGTTATGGTTCCAAAGTCAGTATTTTTAATAAAAATATTAACATTGTTAATTGGAGTTTTGGTTGTAGAATCTAAAATTTTACCTGAAATATTATATGTCTGAGATAATGAATATCCCAGACATATAAAAAAAACTATTAAAAGTTGAAATCTTTTAATATTATTCAGTAACATTGAAAGATACATTGTTTATTGAAGTATAATCAGCATGGTCACCATGCATCAATTCTAATTTAAAACTAGATGAACCGGCACTTATTCCAATGATATGAATTGCTATCTCATAATGCTCTTCCTCTCCTTCATGATCATTTTCACCTTCTTCATGTTTTTCAACTTCAATAATAGCAATAGAAGTGTCATTTTCAGTGATTATTAATTCATCTTCATGATCTTCTTCATCTTCTCCATGTTGAATTTCATTCCCCTCATGATCAAGAAAATGAACGGAAAGCTCCAGTGTATCTCCAACAATTAAATTGATATTATTAATATCAATTGCTCCTTTAAATTCTCTGTATAGTCCATTACCATTTTCATCTTTTAAAATAAATCCATCTGTATCTGTGTGATCTCCACCATGTGAAACAGGGTTCTTATCACACCCAATAGCTATTAAACCTATCAATACTAATAGACCTAATTGCTTAATAATAATTTTCAAAATAATAAAATCTCCTTATAAATAAAAATAAGAGGTGCTCCAAATCTATATAATGATAGTACTACTATATTGTAGTTCTATCTAATTATATCTATGGGGTTTAGTTAAGTTGTTATATGTTTTAGGAGATCGGTGGTGCTCTAGAAAGATATATTTTAGTATCTATAAGTGTAATGATACTATTATCAAATCTAAATTGAAAAGTTTCAACTTTAAATGATTTTACTTGATTACAATCTGTAATATAATTATTACTATTACTAAAACTTATACATTCATAACATTCATTGTCTTCATGGGTTTCATGATTATGTTCGTTTAAATAATGAATGTTTGAAAATAGTACATTCCCAACTAATAAAAATATTACGTTATAAATAACAAATAAATTCCTCACACTCAATTTTACAAATAAATTAATATTATATTCAAAATAATTAGTGAACAATTAATTTAGTGTCAAATAATCTAAATTAATTTCTTGATATAAAACAATCTAAGGTTACTCCAAAATCAGTTTAACATCATCCAAATCTGGAGGAAGGTATTTATGTTTTCTTTCAAAGTGTTTTCTGATCTTGAAATAGGTTGAACAAACTGTTGAGGAAGTGTTTTTTCCACCTCTTGATGAGGTGTATCCTAGGTTATTAAGTTTATCAGATACCTGTTTCCAAGTGAGATTTTCATCAAATCGCAGATCACAGATTTTCTGATATAAAGAAACCTGATAGTCAGATAATTTTGGAGTATTTAATCTGGTACTTCTGACTGTTATTGTATAGGAGAGATATGGTTTTAATGTAGGGTCAAAAACCCTACATACCGAGTTCATTCCACTGTAAAAGACTTAGGTTTGACAACAACAATTCCCTATTTAACCTTCACCTGTCGAA
>CAJWJQ010000065.1:0-3686 GCA_913041905.1 uncultured Gammaproteobacteria bacterium | reverse complement strand
TAGGTTTATTTGAAACTCCTGTGACTGATTATAGAGAATATGATGATTTTGGTTCGGAAAAACATAATCAATTGGCATATAAAGCTGCCTCAGAGTCAATAACATTATTAAAAAATGAAGAAAATACTTTACCTATTAAAGGAAAGCCTAGAATATTAATAACAGGACCTAATGGAAATAGTATGAGAACACTTAATGGGGCATGGTCATATTCTTGGCAAGGTGAATTAACAGATCGTTTTGCTAGTGGTTATAACACTATTTATGAAGCTTTTGTTAATACTTATGGAAATAATAATGTTAAATATGTTCCTGGGGTTTCGTATAAAGATGGTGGAATTTATTATGAAATGGTTGAAAATAGCATATCTAAAGCTGTTTTTGAAGCTAAAAGGTCTGATTATATTATTCTTTGTCTTGGTGAAACTAGTTATACAGAAAAACCTGGTGATTTAAACGACTTAAAATTACATGATTTACAAGTTAAATTAGCCAATGAATTATCAAAAACAGATAAACCAATTATCTTAATTTTAAATCAAGGTAGACCACGATTAATTACTGATATTCAAGGACTTATGAAAAGTATTATTAATATCTACTTACCTGGAAATCTTGGTGGCAATGCATTAGTTGATATAGTTTCTGGTGTAGTAAATCCTTCTGGTAAATTGCCATATACTTATCCAGCTTTTCCTAATTCATTAATTCCTTATTATTATAAACCATCTGAGGTTCAAAATAATTCTCAAGGTGCATATAATTATGTAGGAAAAGTTAATAATCTTTATGATTTTGGTTACGGTTTAAGTTATTCAGACTTTTCATATTCTAATTTTAATATTGATAAAACTGAGTATTCTAGGTCAGAATCAATAAAAGTTACTATAGATGTTACTAATAATAGTGATATCGATGGAAAAGAAACCATACAACTTTATACTTCTGACTTATATGCATCTTTAACGCCAGATAATAAAAGATTAAGAGATTTTAAAAAAATTAAAATTAATGGTGGTATTACAAAAACTGTTGAGTTTATTTTACCAGTTACCGAATTATCGTTTATAAATGCATCAAATACGAATGTTGTTGAGTCTGGTGTATTTAATATTAAAGTAGGAGACTTTAATAAGGATATTAGGATTAAATGATATTTGTTATATAATTTATATTATGTTAAATAAGAAATCACTATGGTATATATATTATTAATACACATTACTTTATTAAACTTAGGTAATGTAGAAAAAGAACAAATTAATAAGGTTTTAGATAATCTTCATAAGTATGCATCAGAAGCTAATGGAGAAAAATATTTTCAACTATTCAATGATCAGGCAGTTTTTCATGGAACTGATTTAAACGAAAGATGGTCAATTGATGAATTTAAAAAATATGCCCAAAATAGATTTGATACTGGTACTGGTTGGACTTATAAAAGTTTAGAAAGAAATATTTTTATAAATTCTAGTAATACTACTGCATGGTTTGATGAAATACTAATTAATGAAAAGTATGGAAAATTTAGAGGAACTGGTGTATTATCTAAAGTGGATGGTATGTGGAAGATTGATCAGTATAATTTATTACTTCCTATACCAAACGATCTTCTGCTTAAGTACACAAAAGAAGTTAAAGAATATTTAAAGAATAATTAGATTAAATGAAAAATCTATTCATTAAAATATTAAGATGGGGACTGCGTTTACATTCACTATTTCATATAATTGAATTCTCTTCAGCAATCATGGAATCAGCTTATTTAACGGCTTTGATAGCTTTTACAGCTGCATTAATAGAAATTTTAGCAAGTATATATTTACCTAGAGAACACATTCATTTTAAAGGTGTTATTTCAGATGTTCATGAAAAATGTGATTGAAAAAACTTTATAATATTTGATTATTCTAGTTCAAGTATTAATTGATATATTTTCTCGGCATTTACATAATCTTTTATTTTGATATATGCATTTCTTAGAACTTCTAAATGTTCAATATTAGTTTTATCTCTATTGATAGAAATTTTAAGAATAGAGATAAGACTTTTATAATCTTCTATAATTGAAAAAACAGGGTAAATACTTCCTATATCATCATCAGAAATTCCATCTCCCTTTAAGTTCATATATGCTTTAGCGTATACCACAGCACCAGATAATCTATCATTTCCTTCTTTTTTTAATCTATTAGATTCTGATTGATATTTACCTTTTAAAGCAATAAAATCAAGATTTCGTTCTTGGTCATAATATGGCTTAGCATATGCTTTATATGCATCTATCATATATATAATTGCGTTCTCATTATTTTCGTCAAACTCTAATGATGTTTGATAAGCTTCAATCGATATTTTATAAACAATATCTAAAGTATCTAGTTTTTCTTTATCTGAAAATTCTAGATTTTCACCTAGTGCAAGTCCTAAATTATAATATAAAACCGCCCTATTAAAGTGTAAACTAGCATTTGTAGGATCTGCTTTTAATTGATTGTCTATTTTTATTCTAGCATCATCTACTTTATTTAATCGCATTGCAATATTTATTTCAATTGAAGGGTAATAGTTATTTTCTGGGAAAATATTTTTTCCTTCAGTAATTAGTTTCATAGATTTTACAAAAGAATCACATTCATCAAATAAGTCACAATGATTAAATAGTATGTTAATTGAATTTTGATATATAGTATTTGTATTTTTTTTTGTTAATATATTCATTTCAATAAGTTGACTATAAAAGCCTAAAGCAACATCATATTTATTTAATTGTTCCGCAACGTATCCACCGTATAGAAGACCTAGTGTATCTTTTGGGTATATTTTTAAAGAGTTTACAAATTCTTCATATGCAATTTCATAATTTGGTTCTCCTGTACCTTGAAGAGCGAGAATAGCTTGATTTACAAAATGTGATGAAAGATTTTGTAATCCTACATTTGCATTTTGTATCAGTGATATGTCATTAGTTTTTATTTTGTCTCCTATAGATTTAAAAGATTCAGCTGCTTTTTCTATAGCATTTGGATCAATATCTAAAAATTGTTTAGCTATGGCAGAATAAACATTTCCTTGAACATACCATGATCTAGCTTTAATATTATTTTTTTCAATGGTCATAGCAAGATCAATTTCTCCCTTTGCATCTATTAATAACGATCTTTTTTCTCCTATATCAGTTTTTAATTCTGACTTATTTAGATATGCTTCAGCCTTATTAACATTGCCTTTATATTGAGAATAGACATTATTTACAATAAAAAATGGCAAAAAAACTTGAGCTAATATTGCTATATTAAAAACATTAATTAAAATAAATATCTTTTTCATTTAATGTTAAAATTAAATAAGTCTGATTATTAAATAAAATTATTCTTCTTCTTTTTCTTCTTTAATGACTTCTATTTTTGCTACGGATGATATTTCATCACCTTTTGATAGTCTAATTAATTTAACTCCTTGAGTTGCTCTACCCATTACTCTAATGTTTTTATCTGTAATTTTAGTACGTATGGTAATACCAGATTTATTTATTATCATTAATTCATCATTTGTTATTACTTCCTTAATTGATACTAAATGACCAGTTTTTTCTGTAGTTTTTAATGTCATCACTCCTTTTCCACCTCTTTTTGTTATTCTATAATCTTTTATTGATGATCTCTTACCATATCCATTTTGAGAAA
>CAJWJQ010000064.1:0-3728 GCA_913041905.1 uncultured Gammaproteobacteria bacterium | reverse complement strand
CCTGTATTGTAATACTTATTATTGTGCTCGTTGTCTGTTGTGCTTTAAACTTTCCAGCGATTGCCCATCTCGGTGATCGACTACGAAATCCAGCTTTTTCTCGCTTACTATAATTATTCACTTTAAAAACGGTTCCGTCTATTTCATAGCCAAGCTGATCTCTAATTAGCTCTAAATCAGTGTGGTATTCTATTATATTTTTTATTCCAACCACTTTTTTAATCAAATTATTTACTGGTAAGCCTAGTTTGGTAATATGGATTAAAAACTCATCATGAGTTTTATATTCAACTCCTTCTATAACCCCTGGCTCATAGCAATAGATGGAAAGAGGTCTGCTAGCTGTAATGTTTGAGTCAAGCTGTCTTAGACTACCAGCCGCAGCATTTCTTGGATTAGCAAATAGTTGTTTGTTAATGACCTCTTGGTTCTTGTTTAATTTTATAAACTCATTTTTTCCGATAAATACTTCACCTCTCACTTCTAATAACCTTGGAATTTTATCCCCTAATAACTTTAGAGGTAATGCTCTTATTGTTCGAAGGTTCTGTGTTATATCTTCTCCTTCAAAACCGTCACCTCTAGTCAAACCTGCAGAAAAAATCCCTTTTTCGTAAATGAGCTCAACGCCAATACCATCTAACTTAGGTTCTGCCATATATTCAATATTGGTATTAGTCTCAAGCAGCTTTTTTATTCTTTCATCAAATAAAGTCAGCTCATTATTATTCATAGCATTGGATAGAGAGAGCATTGGTTTGCGATGCGTGATGGTTTCAAAGCTATCAAGAGGTTTTACGCCAACTCTTTGAGTTGGAGAATTTTTGACAATTAGTTCAGGGTACTTAGTTTCGATGCTTTCTAGTTCTTTAAATAGATTATCCCATTCGCCGTCTGAAATTAGTGGATCATCTAGGATGTAATAATGATAATTATGTTTTTCTATTAATTTTCTAAGCTCTATTGCTCTATTTATCATATCTTTCATTGGTTCAAACGTTTTTTCTGTTCAAAGTATTGAACTGGATCAATGAATGGTTTTTTTATTGGACTTAGTAGGTTGTTATTATTGACTGGGGCACCATATAATTTCCCATCTAACGTTCTAACCGCAAAAAAATAGTTTATGGATTCTCCAGGAAATTTTTTTATATCAATCTTGTACTTGTACAAGCCACTATCTCCAGACAAAATAATTTCTCTGTATGTTTCCATTTTATTTGTTTTAAAAAATAATAAAACAGAGGATAATAACGAGTCATTTATTTCAGTAACTAGTGATAATTCAAATGGGCGACCTATGAATAATGGATCTGGTGGACTATGAAAAAGCTTTATATCTGCTATTGAATCAAACTTAAGACTACTATCCGGTTTATGAGTTGCGTTTTGAGAAAGTAATAATGGTGTTGATATTAAAAATACGCATAGTAATGATCTGCTCAACATAGCTGTCCATTTATACTGTAATAGTCCATTTGTAATCTTTTAATTTCTTTTTTCTTTAGATCATATATTTCGCAGCTATCAAAAGGTTTTGCGTAAACATGTAGGGTTACTACCGGTTCTTTATAGAAGTTATTAACCGAATGTATGTCTGCAGGGCCATCGACATATCCTGCTGGGGCATGAATTTTTTCTATTTGTTTTAGTCTAAGCGGAGTTTTTGACTCTACTTTATAGTTACATATTTCTAATGCCCCGCTTATTACTTTAAACCAACACTTTTCTCCTTCATGTCCATGAATTGGGGCCATTTGTCCTGTGTCCCAACAGATTAACAGTATCTCAAAATTTGGATCTTTATATATCATATTTCTGGTATATGTGTCTACACTAAAGTGCGAATACCTTTCTAATAGTTTGACAGAAAACTGTGATTTTGAAATAAAATCTGACACTTCTTTTATAGGAAAGTTTTTTTCAGAAAATAATTTTAAAGATTGAATAAACGGGTTCATCATTAATTATTCTTATTTAATTGAGACCAGTTTTCAATTTTTCTTTGCAAAATACTATTACTAAGGCAGTCTTTTATCCACCTATTTTCTGGTATTTTCTTATTGACAAAATAATTAATCGCACAATCGGAATCACTCTCGAAACCCGATGGTATCTTTGGCTCGGGATAATGTTCAATAAGTATGAATTTATGAAATGGGGTTTTTGAGTATTGTCCAATTAGTGACATAGCCTCCATCCCCATAAAGACATATTTTTTATTATTAATATCCCCCTCTATATCTAATTGCAAAACCCTACCTTCTTTATTACTATATATATGTATATCTAATAGATTTGGAAAACCATTAATCATTTCGCAATGATTTTTGAGCATTGAATATATTTGTTTATCTCCATAAAGTGGTTTCGACATGATTATACTTGTGAACATGAAAAATGTAATAATTTTCATCATCTTATTCTTTTCTGTTTGTTGACCACGATTATACCAAAGATTAAGAGGAAAAAGACAACCAGGATAGATGTTTTTTGAATTTTTTTCTCTGAATAAACGACTGATGCAGCGCTCAATGTGTAATTTTCATTTAATAATGAGTCAAGGCCAAACTTCCAGATCAGGGTATCTTGACTCATAGATAATGAGTTGCTTGAAAATATTTGTCCAGGCATTAACAATTTCATAACAAAAGAGTCATCTTTTAGGTCTAGCGATGCTTTTAAATAATCTTCATGCATTTTCATTTTTTCGGCAAGGTTTTTTGCAAACTGTTCGCCCTTTTTAAAAGGCTTTATTGTGGTTTTAATAAAATCTAGACGGTTTTCTTGTATATATTTCAAATCTTCAAATGTAGTTATTCTTGCAAATGAATTCTTAAAATGATTTACTAGCCTTGCTCTGTTAATTTTATAATTAACCTTTGTCGTATCTTTTTCCAGATCAATTAAGGATTGATTAATAATAACCGTCATTGCTTCAGGAAGCCACTCAAGGCTGTCTAGATTATTATTCTTCAAGGCTTCATACAGCAATGGATAATGTTCTTTAATCGCTCTACCAATAAACTCCATTTTAAAATTATATAAAGAAGATATAGCTTTTATTTTTTCACCCCTTTTTATCTTAAAGGCAAGACCATATCTAGGCCTGAAATCAAAAATGGAATCTTGATAGATTGCTTCTGTAGTCATTTCCCATAGTGAATCTGTTTTTGATAAATTAAACGAGCTATTAACGCCCCCATTGTTTTTAAATGGATGGTAAAAGTCATTATCGTGTATATCAGTTGAATCTCCAGTACTAACAAACTTTAAGTAAGTCTGCCCATCGGGGTAAACCTGTATAAATATTATATTTTCCACACAGGAAATATGAAATAGGATAAATAGCGGTAGAAAAACAAATAATTTTTTAATCATATAAACAGAATTTACAATTTTATTTATTGTTAGGGGAGTTGCGCCAATGATAGAATTAATGTTATTTTTTGGTATGCTTAATCAATCCATCCGCAGCATAATACTCCTAATTTTGTTTATAGGTAGTGGTTCCATAAATGCACAAAAATCTAAACCCTATTCTTTTATCGTAAACACCGATGAGGGGTTTATTGACTATTCAAATAGAATTATTGTCTGTAGAGGAACGGCTGATATAGAAAAGAGAACTCCGGTTGATAATTCTCTTGATATTGTTGAAAAAAATATAAAGATAGCTAAGGCTGAAGCTCGTACTAAAGCAAGGACCAATCTAGTTGAATTAATGA
>CAJWJQ010000063.1:0-3741 GCA_913041905.1 uncultured Gammaproteobacteria bacterium | reverse complement strand
GAAATTTATTGCTATTTAAAAATCTTTCAATTATGTTATAGATGAGGCATATATGTATAGACTATTATTTATATTACTTTTATTTGTATTAACAATAATTTATGCAGAAAGTATTAATTTTGTTGGAGATATGATGTTTGGGAGACGGTATTATTGTACTAACGCTAATAGTTATGATAATGATAACCAATTCATAGAGGATAATCTTTGTGATATCCCTGACAACCTTTGTGATGGGGCTGGTACTTTTGGAATTATACCAAATTGTGGTACTTATATATTGCTAAATGGGATAAAAGATTATTTAACTCAAGATACATTAGCAGTGAATGTAGGTAACCTTGAATCGATGATTACCAATGATACGTCAACACCACATCCAGGGCACGAAACATGTAAAATTGTTTTTCATTCTTGTCCAATAATAGTTGAAGAGATTGTAGATGCAGGATTTAAATTTGTTAATATTGCGAATAACCATGTCCTTGATTATATGGAGAATGGCTTGATGGAGACCCAGTTATTATTAAACGAATCTAATATTTCATTTAGCGGTGCTGGTCTTTATGATATCCCTGCATGTAATCCATCTTTTCTCTATACCAATGAAGCAAATTTAGCATTTTTGGGTTCTAGTGACATTAATGGTGAAGATTCAGGGGATGAATGCGAACCTCTTTTAGGGGCAACAGATGGAACTCCTGGATTTTGTTCTATGAATGAAGAAAATATTTCAACTCAATTATCTTTACTAACAGAATATTCAGATTCTACAATTATTATTTATCAAATGCACACTGGATTTGAATATGATTCTGAACCTGAAGAAAGGAATTTTGAAGAAGGAAATAATATAGAGTATTATAATCCTTTTAATTTAGAACCTTCGGAAAGATCTATTGCAATGGCTCATCATGCAGTTGATCAAGGCGCTGATATTGTTGTTCAACATCACCCACATGTACTCCAAGCTCTTGAATTATATAATAATACCTTGATTGCACATTCATTAGGAAATTTTATTTTTGATCAGAATTTTCCAGAAACATGGTCATCTATAATTCTTAATGCAGAATATGATTCTGATGGATTTTATAATTATAAGGTTATTCCTATATATTTGCAGTATTATTTACCTCATATAGCTGATGGCACTCTTGCTAACTATATTTTAGATTATTTGGCAATGAAATCTAGAAAATTAGACACTTTTATTAAAGTAGATAGGAATAACTTTGAAGCTGAAATTATTTCATATGAACCTAATTTCCCCTTTTCTACTAATCATACAATTTCTTCATTCTCTAATCAATCAGATCAAAACATATCGTCTCCAATAAAACTAAATAAATTTCGTCACATTACAGGAATTTCTTCTGATGATGATTTAGAGTTTAGAGTTGGTAGAGAAATTATTTGGATGGGTGATTTTGATTATAACCCAACTATTGATGAGTGTGTCAATGATAATACTTACTATTGGAATCTATTAAGTTCAGAGATTACTACTTCTGATTTTTATAATGGGGGGAATTCATTGAAAATGATTAGAAATAGTAATAATGCAGGTAATGCGTTAGTGGACAACTACTATTGTTATCCCCTTGAACCAGACGTTTCTAAAGTGACAGTAAGAGGTTTTATTAAGACAGAAAATGCTGAAGATGCAATGATAGGAGTTCGATTTTATTCTTCAAGATGTAACGGAATTATTTCAACTGAATATACTGAAGAAATTGATGGTACTAATTCATGGGCTGAGTATTATAGAAATATTGATGTTCCTGAAGATGCAAAATATATTGATATTAGAATGGTTTCATTCCCTCCAGATTCTGGTGAATCTAAAGTGTGGTTTGATAATATCGGTTTAATTGCATGGGAAGAGTGGCAGATGACAGATTCAGAGATTATATCACCAAATGATTATTATTATTATCAAATTAAATCTGTTTTTGAAACTGTGAATCTTACTTTAAATGAATTATCTTATTACAATGAAAATCAAAATCTTTCTGGAGATATTAACCTTGATGGTTTAATAAATATTTTAGATATTGTGTTAACGATAGATTTAATTTTGATAGATGAGTATGATGAAACAGCCGATGTAAATGAGGATAATGAACTAAATATTCTTGATATTGTAACTATAATAAATATAATACTTAACTAATCCATCCTGCTCCCAAAGCAGGATGCTGTTATTTATTTAAAATTTCCAATAATTGTTTTACAACCCTTAACTTTCATTCCTTTTTTTACTTTAATATCAAAGTTTCTGGGTACAATTATTTCAACCCTTGATCCAAATTTTATAAACCCTAATTTTTCACCTTGAGAGACATTTAAATCTGGATTCATGTGATTTACTATACGTCTTGCAACAAAACCAGCTATTTGTTTAATTTTAAAAATATTTTCATTACTATCACTAAATATTATTGAAGTTTGTTCATTCTTATCAGATGATTTATTTTTAAATGCACCAAAAAACCTTCCAGGATTATAAAAAGTATCAAGCACTTTTGCATTTAATGGAATCCATTGTCTGTGAACATTTAGAAATGACAAAAATATTGCAATTTTAGTAGATTTACCTACATCTGGATCTTCCCAATCTTTTATAGAAACAATTCTGCCATCTGCAGGAGATAAAAAGTTTTGTTCATTAGATATGATTTTTCTAATAGGATCTCTAAAAAAATAACAAATAATTAGTAGTAAATAAAATGTATATAGACTCAATAATCCAATCCAAGAATAACTGAAATAAATTGAAAGCAGGTATGTAATTATCCAAACTACTAATACAGAAAATATTATTTTATATCCCTCGGGAGCAATATTGATGATTTTTCTCATATATTTATATTAAATTATTCTTCTAAATTTAATACTATAATAGTTATGAAAAACATCCAATTTATTAAAGAATCATTAAAAAGCATCAAAGAAGTTGGGACAGTATTCCCCAGCTCAAAATTCGTTGTAGCTACAATGATTGAACCTATTAATTTTGAGAAAGATATTTCAATATTAGAATTTGGTTCTGGAACTGGTGTAATTACTAAAGAAATTTTAAAAAATATGACTGTTCGTTCAAAACTTATTTGTTTTGAAACTAATGAATCTTTCCAAAAAGAATTAAAACAAAAGTTTGATGAAAAAATAACTTTGATTAATGATTCTGCTGAAAATATGAAACTCCATTTAAATAAACTTAAAATAACAAAAGTAGATTATATCATTTCTTCTATTCCACTAGTTACTTTACCAAAAAAAATAACAAATAATATATTATTAACTTCTTCAGAAATATTAGGTAAAGATAAGAAATTTGTTCAGTTGCAATATTCTAAGATGATGGATAAAAGACTAAAAAAATATTTTAACCAAATTGATGTCAAGTTCACACCTAAAAATTATATTCCTGCATTTATTTATACTTGCTATAATCAATAATAAAAAAGCCTCTATAAAAGAGGCTTTCTAATCTTGTGTCGAGGTGGCAGGATTCGAACCTGCGACCCCCTGCTCCCAAAGCAGGATGTTTAGTTATATAAATACACTATTCTAAATAATTAAATGTTTTGAGAAATTGAACTCACTTTCTAACTCATCAGCTACTTTTCGAATTAATTCTCTCCTTTTATTATGTGGAAGAAAAGCGCTCTTAAATCCATTAATAATGATAGTTCTAATTTCATTTTCATTTAAATTGAAATTATTAATTGCAAT
>CAJWJQ010000062.1:0-3772 GCA_913041905.1 uncultured Gammaproteobacteria bacterium | reverse complement strand
ACCTTAAACATTTAGTTTCTTCCTATTAAGTTAAAGATTTAACCCCCATCCTTATGGGGGTTAATTTTATTTATCTACTAAGCTCAAAAACGGCTTTGTTAATTGATACAAAGAACGGCGAGACTAGACTTGTGCCGTTAACAAATAGAGCTCTTAAGATATGTCAGAAGTTTAGATTTCGTGAAAAGCTATTCGATATCAATAGAGATAAGTTTAGACATTACTTTGAACAAGCTTGTTTCAGAGCTAAGGTTAAGAACTTTAGATTTCATGATCTCAGAGCGTGCGCAATAACCAATTTGTTTTTGAACGGGTGGTCTATTGCCGAGGTATCAGTTGTAAGTGGTCATAAAACTTGGTCCGAACTTAAACGTTATACAAGAATACAACCAGATACATTAGTCAGTAAGATTAACGACGTTAAAGTGGTGTCTTCATGATAGGCTTTCTATGTTGGATAATCGGGAATATCATTTGGTGGGTAGGATTAATCTACATCATCATTTGGTATTTCTTTTAAAGTTTCTGTGCTAAAAAAACAGATGTAAACTTCTTTTTACTAACTTAATTAGAATTTTCGAAAAATAATTGATTAAGCTTTTTGGCATTTTTTATATATTCATCCTCATTGCTCCAATTATTTTTTGGATTTAGATTAATTTTTTTATCCATATCTAAATATTCAGGAAAGGTTAGATCCAATATTTCGCTTTTTTTGAAAGTTTTTTCATCAAATGAGTTATTGATACAATTATTTAAAATACTTCTTGTAGTGGAAAGATCAATTCTCTTTCCTATTCCATAAGGACCACCCCACCAACCTGTGTTGATAAGCCAACATTGTGAATTAAAAGTCTCTAATTGTTTTCTAAATAGATCTGCATAATCTACAACTCGACGCGGCATGAAAGGGCCGCCAAAACATGGAGAAAATGTTGCCACTGGTTCTTTTATATCAGACTCCGTACCTGGTATTTTTGCAGTGTATCCTGAGATAAATTGATAAACTGCTTGCTCAGTTGTTAACTTTGAGACAGGAGGTAACACGCCAAAAGCATCACAAGATAACATAATAATATTTTTTGGGTGTGGAGCGGAGGGTTTTTGATAAACATTATCAATTGTGTTTAAAGAATAACATGACCGTGTATTTTCAGTGATAGAAGTATCATCAAAATCAATTTCTTTATTCTTTATAACAACGTTCTCAATAATCGTTTCAGAATTAAGTGTAGATTTATATATAACTGGCTCTCTATCTTTACTTAACCCTTTTACTTTTGCATAACATCCTCCTTCAATATTAAACACCCCTTCACTTGACCATCCGTGTTCATCATCACCAATTAATTTTTTAGAGGAATCTGAAGATAAAGTAGTTTTTCCAGTCCCAGATAAACCAAAGTAAAGTGTAGTACCATTTTTATCACTATAATTGGCAGAACAATGCATAGGTAATATTTTCTTTTTAACTAATTCTATGCTGAGCAATGAAAAAACTGATTTTTTTATTTCTCCAGCATATCCAGTGCCCGCTATTAATATTATTTTATTTTCAGGATGTATAATAACAAAATTATCATTTTCTAGATCTGTAAATTGAGTAGACTTAAAAGTTGGAGCATGAAAAATTTTTATAGTACTATCTAAGTTTTTAAAATTATCATTTCTAAAAATATTTTTAGCAAATTGTGTGTACCATTTTTCTTCTGTTAATAAATTAATACCATACGAATATTGAGAATCAGAAATAACATTACCTGTAAATTCAAAATTAATGTTTTCAATTAAATAAGATTTTAATTGTTGATGAAGAATATTGAACGTTGCTTCTGATATAGCCTTGTTTCTTGAGCCCCAATCGATTGTTTTTTCATTAGCATTTGTTTTTACAAAATATCTATCTTTTGGAGATCTGCCTGTAAATTTACCAGTATGCACAACTAATGGTTGCGATGCTAAATCACGTACTATTTTCATTTATTCTTCTAGATAATTAAACATCTATAACTTTTCCTGGATTCATAATGTTATTTGGATCAATAATTCGTTTAATTGTCTGCATTAAAGAAATATTATCTTTATGCTGCATCATTAAATATTCTTTTTTATTTATACCAATACCATGCTCACCAGAAATAGTGCCCTCCAGCTCAAGTGTTTTTGTAATTAATAAATTGCTAAACTCTCTAATTAAATTATGAGTTTTTTTTGATTTGGGATTATAAAGTAGGAAACAGTGAAAGTTTCCATCACCGACATGACCAATAATAGGTGCTAATAAACCATATTCTTTAATTTTGTTTTCAGCAAAACCAATACATTCTGCAAGTTTAGATATTGGTACACATGCATCTGTTGTGTAAACTCTTGCATTAGGTTCTAGCGCTTTTACAGAATAATAAGCCTCATGTCTTGCTTTCCATAATTTTATTCTCTCTTCTTTACTTTTTGCCCATTTAAATTGGCTACCTTTGTTATTCTTTGAAATTTCCTCAACAAGTTCTACAGCATCATTGTTAGCATTTTCACTACCGTGAAATTCATAAAAAAGTGTTGGTTTAGGCTCTAATCCTTCTAATTTAGAATATTTAATTGTAATATCCATTTGATCTGAATTGAGTAACTCAATGCGAGCAACAGGAATTCCGTATTGAATAATTTCTTGAGCGGTTGCTACGGCAGACTCTAAATTATTAAATTGACAAATGGCACTAATGATATTTTCAGGTATTGGTACTAAACGAAGTTGTATTTCGGTAATTATTCCAAGTGTCCCCTCTGAACCGACAAATAAATTAGTTAAATTATAACCTGCTGAAGTTTTTTTTGTTCTACCCCCAGTATGAATAATGTCACCATTAGGAAGGACTACTGTTAACCCTAAGACCATAGATTTCATGGTTCCGTATTTAACTGCCATAGTTCCGGAAGCAGATGTAGCTGTCATTCCTCCTAAAGTTGCTTCAGCACCAGGATCAATTGGAAAAAATAATCCTTGATCTCTTAAATGTTCATCAAGTTGCTCGCGTGTAACGTAAGCTTCTACTTTGCAATCAAAATCTTCTGAATTTGTCGAAATAATATTATTCATTTTCTCTAAAGACACGGTAATACCAGTTTCTATACCCAACACATGTCCCTCTAAAGAAGATCCCATACCAAAAGGAACTATAGATATTCGATTTTGATTACAAACTTTTACAATTTCAGATACCTCTTCTGTAGATTTAGGAAAAGCTACTCCGAAAGGTAAAATTGGATCAAAAATATCTTCTCCTCTAGCATGATTTGTTCTTGTTGATTCAGCAGTAGAATAACGATCACCTAATAAGTATGTAAATGTCTTATTAATATAATCTATGTTGTTTTTATCTGTTTCCATAGGCAACAGCTGGCAACCACGTCACTAGCTCGGGAAAAAGAAAAACTAAAGCTAAGCCAATAAGTTGTAAAATAATAAAAGGAATAACACCCCAATAAATTTCAGTTAATTTAACATCAGAAGGTGCTACACCTTTCAAATAAAATATAGCAAAACCTACTGGCGGTGTTAAAAATGAGGTTTGTAATGTTACAGCTATTAAAAGTGCGAACCATACTAGATTTGCATTATAAACAACACCAAATCCGTTGATATCCAAACCAGGTAAATTTTCAATTACTGGTCCTAATAAAGGTAGAATTATTAAACTAATTTCAATCCAATCTAAAAAAAATCCAAGAAAAAAAACTACAGCCATAACAAATAATATTAGTCCGTAAGGACCAA
>CAJWJQ010000061.1:0-3782 GCA_913041905.1 uncultured Gammaproteobacteria bacterium | reverse complement strand
TTAGTGATATAACATTTTCCAATTGATTTTAATAAAACAAAATGATTTTTACCTCCTTTGTTCTTTTTATCAAAAGACATATGTTTAATAATTTTAGACGTTGATATTTTACTTGGTATATTTATTGGTAATCCAAGTTTTTTAATAGTTGATTCTATAAGATTAAACTCATCTATATTAAGTGTGCTCTTATCCACAGATAACATTGTTGCAAAAATCATACCTATGCTAACCGCATGCCCATGTAAAATATTCTTATAATTCATTGAGGCTTCTATTGCATGACCTAAAGTATGTCCAAAGTTTAGGAATGCCCTTATATTAGATTCTTTCTCATCTCTCATCACAATAGAAATTTTTTCTTTTACTGAAATTTCTACTATTTTTAATAATGAATTTGAATTTTTTTTAATAATTAAATTTGAATTATTGTTTATCCATTTTAAAAATTTAGGATTGCTAATTATTCCATATTTAATAACCTCTGCTAATCCAGAATTAAATTCTTTTTCTGGAAGAGTTGATAGATAATTAATATCAATAATAACTGAATTTGGTTGTTTAAATGTCCCAATTAAATTTTTACCAAACTTATGATTTACACCCGTTTTTCCTCCAATAGCTGAATCTACTTGCGCAAGTAAAGTAGTAGGTATATGTATTAAATTTACACCACGTAGAAAAGTGTCGGATGCAAATCCAACTAAATCACCAATTACACCACCCCCTAAAGCAATAATTGTTAAATCTCTATCAAAATTCATTTTAATCAAATAATCATGAATTTTTGATAGAGTATTTATATTTTTATATTGCTCACCATCTGGCAATTTAAGGATATTTAAATTAAATTTTTTTAATACAGAAGTTATTTTTTTTAAATGCAATTTACCAATAGTCGTGTTGGTAATAATAACAACGTCTTTGCTGTTTATAAATTTTGATAGTAGAGATGAGTTTATAATATTTTTGCCTATTATAATTGGAGTATTTTTACTATCTGTTTTGAGTAATAATTGTTTCATGATAATTTGTTCTCAATTTCAGTTAGTATGTTAGATTTACTTTTTTTAGTAGTAATAATTGTAATATCTGAAATTTCTTTGTAAATTTTATCTCTTTCAATTTTCATTTTTTTTAATTTATCTTGTAAATCTTTCCCATCTAACAACGGTCTATTTTTAGTATTTTTAACTCTGAATATTTGAGTTTTTATATCTATATCTAAATGTACAATAACTCCAACCCCTTTCATTTTAGATATATTTTTTTTATTTAAAATTATACCACCGCCAGTAGATATCACAGCATTCTTATCTATTGTTAATGAATGTAAAATCTCTGACTCCATTTCTCTAAATTTTATTTCACCATATTTTTCAAATATCTCGCTAATTGTAAGGTTCATTTTATTAATTATTTCATTATCAATATCAAGAAAACTTTTTTTAAGATTTTTTGCAAGGACCTTACCAATTGAAGTTTTACCAGACCCCATTAAACCAATTAAAAAAATATTGTTAAATTTCATAGTTCATTTTACATTATATTTAGGGCTTATGTTTGCAAGAATTTCTATTAGAGTTTTCAATTTATCTGGATTAATATCTGGTGTAATCCCAGTACCTAAATTAAATATGTGTCCAGTCGTTCCATTATAACTCTCTAATATATTTTCTACTTCATGATGTATTTCTTTATCACTAAGTTTTAATATATTTACATCTAAATTTCCCTGTAATGTAAATTTACTTCCAACTAATCTTTTAAATTCACCTATGTCAACGGTTGAATCAATACCCACCACATCTACATTTAAATTTTTAATAATACCCGCTTTATTTTTTGGGTCCCTAACATAGTAAATGATAGGTGTTTTACTAGATGATATTGAATCTCTTATTTTATTTACATAATTAATTGAAAATTCTTTATACATTTCACCTTCTAATAATCCTCCCCATGTATCAAATATCATAACCACATCAATACCAGATAAAATTTGGGCATTAATATATTTTATGCTTACCTTAGTGATTTCCTCCAACAACGCATGAACTAATTCTTTATTATCATCAAGCATTTTAAATACTTTATGAAATTTTTTTGTTGAATTGCCTTCTATAAAATAAGTTGCTACAGTCCAAGGACTTCCTATAAAACCTATCAATGGACTTTTCCCATTTAACTCATGTTTAATTAGTTTTATAGCCTTAAAAACATAATCTAACCTATCAATTTCGTAACCATTTATTATGTTTTTTAAATCTTTGAATGAATTAATGGTTTTATCAAAAACCGGACCCTTATTTTCCTCAAAACTTAATTTAATCCCAAATACATCTGAT
Source organism: uncultured Gammaproteobacteria bacterium (assembly GCA_913041905.1). Lineage (GTDB taxonomy): Bacteria > Pseudomonadota > Gammaproteobacteria. Next base: position 1,434 of record CAJWJQ010000061.1, on the reverse strand, counting down.
ATAACTAATATGTCTGAAAAAAGGATAGCGCTGTCCAATGAGAATCGTTTTAGAGGCTGTAAGGTAATTTCACAAGCGAGATCTGGGTTTTTTATTAAATTTATAAAACCACCAGACTTATTTTTTAATGCTATATACTCAGGCAGATATCTGCCCGCTTGTCTCATTATCCATATTGGAGTACGCTCTACAGGCTCTTTCCGTATAGCTCTTAATAATAAACAATCATTAATTGTCGACATTTAATTTTTACCAATTTTTATTTTTAAATATTTAACTATCCCTGTTGCTGCGTTTCTACCCTCAAAAACTGCGGTTACAACTAAATCTGAACCTCTTACCATGTCTCCACCACTAAATATTTTAGGATTATGTGTCTGGTTATGAAATTCTGATTTATTATTTATAACTATTCTCCCAATCTTATCAACCTGTATTTTATGTTTTGCAAACCAGTTAGCTGGATTAGGCCTAAATCCAAATGCAACAATTACATTATCAACTTTAATAACATGCTCAGATCCTTTCACAATAGTTGGTGTTTCTCTGCCACGTATATTAGTTTTTTTCAATTCTGTTTTTACAAATTTTACACCTTCAACTTTTTTATCACCTATAATCTCAATAGGCTGCATGTTCCATAAAAAATTAACACCTTCTTCTTTAGAATTTTTAACCTCTTTTTTAGAACCAGGCATATTTTCCTCATTTCTTCTATACGCACAAGAAACTTTTTTAGCACCTTGTCTTAATGCGGTTCTATTACAATCCATAGCTGTATCACCTCCACCTAAAATCATAACTTTCTTTCCTTTCATGCTTATGTATTTATTTCCAGGTTTATTAAACAAGTTTCTTATATTGGAATTTAAATATGGCAATGCATCATATACTCCATCTAAATCCTCTCCTTTAAAACCTCCTTTCATATATGTGTAAGTTCCCATCCCTAAAAAAACAGCATCAAATTTTGCGATAAATTTTTCAAAACTTATATCTTTCCCAACTTCTGTATTAAGAATAAATTCGACTCCCATCCCTTCTAGAATTTCTTTTCTTCTGTCTACAACTTTTTTGTCCAATTTAAAGGGTGGGATACCAAAAGTTAATAAACCCCCAATCTTTTCATATTTATCATATACAAAAGGCTTTACCCCATTCCTAACTAGAACATCAGCGCATGATAAACCAGCAGGTCCTGCTCCAACAATACCAACTTTTAAATTAGTTTTATTAACACCTGATAGGTCTGGCTTCCAACCTTGTTTTAGCGCTTCATCAGTAATGTATTTTTCAATACTTCCAATCGTAATAGCTCCAAAACCATCATTTAATGTGCACGCGCCTTCACATAACCTATCTTGTGGGCATATTCTGCCACATATCTCAGGAAGCGAATTAGTTTGATGTGATAATTCAGCAGCTTCAAACAAT
>CAJWJQ010000060.1:0-3998 GCA_913041905.1 uncultured Gammaproteobacteria bacterium | reverse complement strand
TAAATTAAAAAAAGACTTATTAATTAAATTGCCATTTTTTGAATTTTAATTAGTTGTTCTTAGATTGTAATATAGATTAAAATAGAATTATTAATTCAAAATGAAAATACTTAAACACCAGCACTGGCATATATTAATATTAATAGGATTATTATATTCTTTAAAACATTACACTAATCAAGATAGCAATGTGTTTAATGGAAGTTTATGGAATATAAGTACAGAAAATTGGTTTATTCTAGCAATTTTATCTCCAATCATTCACCAAATTTATGTTCTCTTGTGTTGGAGATATGAATTATTTTACAAAGGCTTAACCAATATATTTAAAGAAAATGCATTTAAAATATATAAAAGAGGCTTTACTATACTTATACTATCAAGACCCACATTAATTATAATATTGTCTATATCCAACGCAATGACAATAAACATAGGTCCTACTCTACCTTATATTTTATCATTAGCACTACTTATTCCTGGAATATATGCTCAATACTCTGTATTTAAATATTTCGGTATTGATAAAGCATTTGGATTAGATCATTTTGAACCTGAAAAATTTAGAAATGAAACATTTTGTAAAAAAGGTATATTCAAATATACTTCCAATGGTATGTATACATTTGCTTTCTTTCTTATTTGGATACCAGGAGTTTTATTACAATCAAAAGCTGCTTTATTAGCAGCTTTGTTTCATCATATATATATTTGGGTTCATTATTATTTTACTGAATTACCAGATATAAAAATTATTTATAAAAAAAAATAAAATTCAAATGAGTAATCTAAATACATTATTAATCTTGATTTTTATTTGTTTTTCTTGTACAATTTCAAAACCTACATCTTCTGATAGTTTTGATAGAAATATATCAATGGATGAAAAAATAAATGAATACTCTGAAATAAGCATTCTAAATCGTATAAGAAGTATACCAGGACTAAAAATAAATGGACCTGATGATAACAATGCTCAAGTATTTGTAACTGGAATAACTAGTGTAAAATTTACTCAAGAAGTAACATTTTATTTAAATGGTATGAGAGTCGGTACATATTCTCAATTTTCAACACTTATCAAACCTGGAGAAGTTAAAAGCATGAGATTATTAAAAGGGGCATCAGCTGCAAGTATTTATGGCGAGGAAGGTACTTGGGGTGTAATACTTGTTAAAACGAAGTAATAAAAATTTATTTAAAATCTATCTTTAAAACTCTTATTGGTTTACAAAATTTATATACTTAAATTACAATTCACATATAATTAAATGTATGAAATTTAAATTAATTCTATTTTTTATATCATTAATAAGTATACTTTTAGTAAGTTCATTTTTTTACAACAAACCATCAGAAATAACAAAAAATTCTATTCATTCAAACGAATTATTAGTTTATATGTCTCCTACATGTAATTGTTGTAAAAATTGGACAAAACAGTTAAGTGATTATGGGTTTTTAATTAAAAATAAATTAGAAAATAACATGAAGTCTATTAAATCAAAAGCGGGAATAACATCAAATTTAGTTTCATGCCATACAGCTTTCATAGACGATTATGTTATTGAAGGTCATGTACCTCCTAAAGACATATTAAAATTACTTTCTGAGAAACCAAATATCAAAGGATTAAGTGTTCCTGGCATGCCCGCTGGTTCAAATGTTCCTGGAATGGAAGTTCGTCCTGAAAAAGCTAATTTTGATGTATTAGCAATAAATAATGATGGATCTACGACTATATGGAATCATTATGAGTAAAAACTTATTTTAATGACTGCATTTACTTTATTTAATTATCTTTTAATTTTTAGTTTAGGATTTTCTTTAATTATAAAATTACAATCAACAAGTCAAAAAATTTCATTTTATACTTTTATTATAAATAATAAATTAAGAATAATAAAATGGTTAATAATGCCAACAATACTTTATATATTTCTCATTATTGCTAGCATCTAAAAAGAAATTCGAATATTTTTCTTTTGAATTTAATAACTATCCTCTATGTTTAAGGTATGATAAAATGTAAAATCATTCTTGAATATATTGAAAATAAGACCTTTGTCTTAAAGGGTCATAGAATCAAAATAATTTGGGATGAGAACTTAAAAAAAAGATGTTTAGAATCTTTTTACCCCATATCAAAAAATATCTATTATAATCTACTTCCAAAGAGTAATAACTAAAAAAATATTTTTAAAATTGTTGAAATTTTATTTTAAGAAATAACATAAAAAACATCATTATTAATTTATACAATATAACTACAAGAGTATTATTATATTTTAAATAAAACATATGGAATGGATTGAAATTATTGGAATAATAGGAGCTATCTTATCTGGAATTACTTTTTTTCCTCAAGTGTATAGAACTTGGAAATTAAAATCAGCAAAGGAGCTATCATTAACAATGATTTTAATTATACTTTTAAGTAATGTCATTTGGTTAATTTATGCATTTAATAAAAATGATATGGCTATAATTTATGCAAATCTTTTTGTGGGATCATGTGCACTCACAATATTATACTTTAAATTAAAATATAAATAATAATCATTCTATAACTATTAAATCTCAAAATGTATGAGTAAGTATGTTCTCATAATTTTTTGTTCATTATTATTAATTTCTTGTGATGAAAATGAATTAATTAAAGATCCACCTACTTATGAGTATGATAATTGTAGTTTTATAGCAGATGAAATATTTGATTACGATCTTTTTCAAGATTATTTTATACTAAAATTAAATTTTAGTTATATGCCAGATATTATATATTCAGACACTCTAATGAATGATTATTATTATTTAAAAATTAAAAATAAAAACATAAATGGAACTTATAGAATAACTGATGCAAATGTTAGGTATAAACTAAATAAAGTTGTACCATATGATGATATATCAAAAAAAGAGTACCCTTTTACTATTATCTTATATAATAAAGAAGTATGTGTTTTTTTAGATTTACAAAATGCAGAAAGCTGTGAGTGCAATTAAATACTAAATTTGATAATAAAAACTATCTCTTAATAATTTAAGGCTTTTTGGAACAGCAACATCAGGATTCTCATTGCCTTCAAATTCTAGAGAAATATAGCCTTTGTAATTATTTTTTCTCATTACCGAACCTATTTTATTATAATCTATATCAAGTTGATACCACACTCCCCCACCATAATATGTCTTAGCTTGAATCAAACAGGCGTAAGGTGCAAGCATCTCAATTTGATTATCTCTATCCTCTAGAAAATTACCAGTATCTAATGTTACACGTAGCCAGGGACTATCAATAGCATCAACAATTCTTTTTACTCCATACGCTGAAATACCCAAACCCCAATGATTCTCTAAACCAAGAACAACACCACATTTTTCAGCAGTAGAAATGCATTTTTCAATGGATTCAATTACCCAAGGAAAACCATCTTCATCAGTATATCCCTTAATTGGTGGTTCAATACCTTTATTTTCCATCAAAGCATCAAATGACTCAGAAGTACCCCATCTTCCTGTATTAATTCTCATAGTTGGAATACCAAGTTTATAAGCGATTTCAATTTGATCAATAGTTTTTTTAATGTTTTTATCCCTATACTCCTTACTTGGATTTACAAATCCTTGATGCGTTGATAAACCCATAATATCTAAACCCGCATCAAATGCTTGTTTTTTTAAGTTTTGAAGATGACTATTATCAACTGATGACATTTGAACAAGAAGAAATTCAATACCATCAAATCCCATAGCTGAAGCTTTATCAATACAATAATTCATAGTAGGTTTAGTATTGGAATCAAAATGCCAAAATGAATAAGAAGATACGCCAATTTTATTTTTTCTAAATGATTGTTTTTTATCAGAAACGAATCCAATTAAAGGAACTGATGAAGCAAGAGTCAGGGCACTAGATACTTTTATAAAATCTCTTCTTATCATTAAAATTAATTTAACATTTCAATATTAATATTTTTCCATTTAACCTTAATATT
>CAJWJQ010000059.1:0-4103 GCA_913041905.1 uncultured Gammaproteobacteria bacterium | reverse complement strand
ATTCTCCATAATAACCACTTAAAATAACGTTATTAATAACAAGATCACTTAACCACAAAGAAAGTATTGGAATAATAAAAGCTAGGTGTTTATTGCTAAAGTATGATGCACTAAAAAGTGCTATAGCAGCGATTGGAGTAAAATTAGGAACATGAGGTACAATCCTTGAAAAGCTAGCCAAAACTACTAGTAAAATTAAAATTGTAAATTCTTTTTTCATATTTTAATTAAGCATTTGTATAATTTTTTTACCAAACGTCTTCGGTATAATTTATGTATTCTTCTTTTCCACCTAAAGACTTCCAGTCAGAATCTTGGGTTAATCTAGATGATATACCTCCCCTTGGATTACAGTCAAGAACAATACGCAACCTTTTAGGTTTGTAAACTTTAATTAAATCATCATAAATAACATTAATTAATCTCTCGTATGAAATAATTACATCTCTGTACTGTTGTAAATAAATTTTTAGAGATTTTAATTCAATAACTTTTTTTCCAGGATAAATTAAAACATATAAAGCAGCGAAATCTGGCTGTTCATATACACCTAAAAAAGTTAGTTCAGGTTGCTTTAATTTAATTTCATACGTTTTTTTATCAGGATTAGGAATTGCTTTTAAAAATTTCGAATCCACATCTTTATATGTTTTTTTCATAATATTTTATTTAATAATATTTTTAATTTTTTCAATCAAATCAAGTTTTTCCCAAGTAAATAAATCAACATCATAATCAACTTTTTTACCATCTAAAGAAGTAAACGTTTTAGAAACAGTAATGGGTTTTCTTCCCATATGCCCATAAGAGGCAGTATCTCTAAACATTGGATTTCTAAGTTTTAATCTATTTTCTATAGCATATGGCGTCATATCAATACCTTTTGTTATAGCATCAGAGATTTCACCATCATTCATACTAGAATGTGAAGTACCAAAAGTATTTACATAAATACCCATAGGTTGTGCTACACCAATAGCATAACTTACCTGAACGAGTACCTCATCTGCTATACCTGCAGCACACAAGTTTTTTGCAATATGTCTTGTTGCGTAAGCAGCACTCCTATCCACTTTACTAGGATCTTTACCAGAAAATGCGCCTCCTCCATGAGCACCTTTTCCTCCATACGTATCAACAATAATTTTTCTTCCAGTAAGACCAGTATCTCCATGAGGACCACCAATAACAAATTTTCCAGTTGGATTCACATGATAGGTTATCTTATCATTAAATAAATTTAAATACTGAGGATATTTTTTAAGTACTCTAGGAATTAATATATTAATAACATCGCTCTTAATTTTTTTTAGCATATTATCATCTAAGTCAAATTCATCATGCTGTGTAGATATTACTATGCTATCAATTCTAGATGGCTTTCCATTATCATACTCAAGAGTCACTTGAGATTTAGAATCAGGCCTTAAATATTTAATTTCATCATTTTCTCTTCTTATTTCAGCAAGTTCAATTAAAAGCTTATGAGATAAATCTATTGTAATAGGCATATAGTCATCAGTTTCATTACACGCATAGCCAAACATCATACCTTGATCACCAGCTCCCTGCTCTTTATCAACAGACCTATCTACACCTTGATTTATATCAGATGACTGCGAATGTAAGGATGAAAAAATTCCGCATGATAATGCATCGAACTGATAAGCACTTTTATTATATCCAATATCATTAATAACACCCCTTATTACTTTATCATGATCAATAATTGATCTTGATTTTATTTCTCCAGCTACCACTACCTGCCCAGTTGTGACAAGAGTTTCACAGGCTACTTTAGAATTTAAATCAAAAGCCAAAAATTCATCTAGTATTGCATCACTAATTTGATCTGCCATTTTATCTGGATGACCTTCGCTTACAGATTCTGATGTAAATAAATATTTCATATTATTTTAATTTAATTTTATCAAGAACTACTATGAGAATCGATTTTTGACGATAAGCCCACATCTTGAAACCACCGTTAATCAAACCGGTTGGTATACAATTAAGTATTCTTGATGTTATTGCTGCAAATATAAATGATTATAAATTAATATCTATAATGCTCAGGTTTAAAAGGTCCATCTATTTTTAATCCTAGATATTCTGATTGTTCTTTAGAAAGCTTTTCTAACTCTATCCCTAAAGCATCCAAATGAAGCATAGCAACTTTTTCATCTAAATACTTTGGTAACATATATACCTTATTCTTGTATTTTTTGTGATTATTCCAAAGTTCTATTTGTGCAAGTGTCTGATTAGTAAATGAATTACTCATAACAAAGCTTGGATGACCAGTTGCGCAACCAAGGTTAACAAGTCTTCCCTCTGCTAAAACAATAATTTCTTTATTATCTTCTAGTGTATACTTATCAACTTGAGGTTTAATTTCTTCTTTTGAATGACCATAATTTTTATTAAGCCATGCCATATCTATTTCATTATCAAAATGACCAATATTACAAACTATAGTCTTATCCTGCATAGACAAAAAATAATCTGAAGTTACTATGTTCTTGTTACCTGTAGTAGTAATAACTATATCAGCATTTGGTATTAAAGTTGACATTTTTTTAACTTCATAACCATCCATTGCTGCCTGTAGTGCACATATAGGGTCTATCTCTGTAATGCTTACTATTGCTCCAGCACCTTTAAAAGAAGCTGCAGTTCCTTTTCCTACATCTCCGTATCCTGCAACCACTACCCTTTTACCTGCAAGCATCACATCAGTAGCTCTTCTTATAGCATCAACAGCACTTTCCCTACACCCATACTTATTATCAAATTTAGATTTTGTTACAGAATCATTAACATTTATAGCAGGAAGAGGAAGTGTACCATTTTTCATTCTATCATATAACCTATGAACTCCTGTAGTGGTTTCTTCAGATAACCCTCTAATTTCTTTTACAAGTTCCGGATGATCATCTAATACCATATTAGTAAGATCTCCACCATCATCTAAAATCATATTTAGTGGCTTTTTATCTTTTCCAAAAAATAATGTTTGCTCAATACACCAATTAAATTCTTCTTCGTTCATACCCTTCCATGCATACACAGGTATTCCTGTCGATGCAATTGCTGCCGCTGCATGATCTTGAGTAGAAAAAATATTACATGAACTCCAAGTAACTTCAGCACCAAGTTCTATTAAGGTCTCTATTAATACTGCTGTTTGAATAGTCATATGAAGACAACCAGCAATCCTTGCGCCATGTAATGGTTTTTTTCCTTTAAATTCTTTTCTTAAAGACATTAAACCAGGCATTTCCGCTTCAGCTAAATTAATTTCTCTTCTTCCCCAATCAGCAAGGTTGATATCTTTTACTTTGTATTGTATATAATTGGTATTATTCATCTTCTATTTTTTCCCATTTATTATTTGACAAAAGTTTAAACGATCCTATAAATAGCATATCCCACTCATCTGGACCTATGAGAGACAAAAAAAGATCTTTATTATCATCATTTTTTTGATAAAGATGGTACATTTTACCTTGCACTGGCTTAAATGTATACTTAGATTTATAAACTAGCTCATTCCATTTAAATTCATCAATTAGTTTAGTATACTCTTTTTTTATCTCTTCAAACCTTTGATTGAAATGACGATTAACAGATTTTATAGAATCTGTTTCCCATGCCTTAACATCCTCAGGTTTGATAACTGGAGAAGCCACGTTATCAGCATATCTTAATAAACTCTTTTTTTTATCTTTCATTTACAAGTGCAAATGTATTTCAAAATTATTTATATACCATTTTTTATATGAAAATCACAAAGCTGTTTTATTGGATCTTTTACTATTTTATTTATAGTATAACCCTTTTCTTTTGATATTTTTTCGATTTCATTTTTAAAATAATAAGCAACTGAACCACTCATATAAACATTTTTACATACATATTTTAAGATAATTTTATCGAAATACTTATTAAAATGGTCATCTATAAAAGCATGTACAAAATTATTCTCCTTATTTTCTGATACAAATTTAGAGATTGATGCTACAAATTTTTCTCTATTATTACTTAAGTAGAGTCTCTCAAGAATATTTTTAGAAACATCAAATTCCTTAGAAAAGTGAATT
>CAJWJQ010000058.1:0-4110 GCA_913041905.1 uncultured Gammaproteobacteria bacterium | reverse complement strand
CTACTCCTCCAGCTTCTTCAACAATACATTGCCCAGCAGCTGTATCCCATTCATGAGTGGGTCCTAATCTAGGATAAAAACACCCATCCCCTGAGGCAATAGCAGCAAACTTCAAAGCGCTAGAAAATTTATTTATTTTTGCATTGGGTATCTTGCTTATAAGAAGATTAAGTTTTTTTTCATTCATAGAACAACTAGTATATATATTAACTAAATTAGAATTCATTTTATTTATATTAATTAGCGCTGGTTCTTTGTTCTCTTCTTTTAAGAATGATCCTTGTCCTTCTATAGCATAAAATACTTTTTTTTCTATTGGTGAATAAATCATGCCAAATATTGGATAATTATTTTTAACAAAAGCTATGTTAATACAAAATTGATTTCCTTCGTTTATATAATTTCTTGTGCCGTCAAGAGGGTCTATTATCCAAAAGCAGCTATCAATGTTAATTCCTTGGTAATTTTCTTCAGAAATTATAGGTATTTCATTTGAAAAATCTTTTATTTTTTTAGTTATAATGTTGCTAGATTTAATATCAATATCTGTTACAGGCGTATTATTTTCTTTAGAAGTATATTCTATTTTAGTTTTATGGAATTTTAATTGCAAGTTTCCAACTTCCTCGCAAATATTAATTAATTTAGGAATATTTTTGTATATATGTAATATCTCATTCATCTTTTAAAAAGTTTAAATAAATAAAAATTGCAGCAAAAACTCTTGAATCTATATTTTTTTGTTGTAATAAAAATGCAGGAATTGAATTTAAGGGGCATTTCACTATTTCTAATTTTTCAGGTTCATCGCCCTCTAGTTCAGAAGATTCCAATTCTGATGCAATAACAATATGTGTCTGGTGGCTTAAATATCCTGGAGCTAAATCAAGTGTATAAGCATTAATCATTTTATTTGCTTTAAATCCAATTTCTTCTTGTAATTCTCGATTAGCAGCTTCTAATATTTTTTCCTGATTATCAATTTTACCTTTTGGAAAAGTTAAAGAATAGTCATCTATTGCTGCTGCATATTCTTTGATAAAAATTAAATTGTTATCCAGTATGGGTAATATCATGACAGCCCCTAGGCCCATGCCAGTAATGATTTCATATTCTCTGTCTACGCTTTGTGAAAAATTTATATCAAGCTTTTCAATTTTAAATAGCTTTGTAGTTGCAATAGTTTTTTTATTTTTAATTGTTGGCATATACTATGTATATTAATTATTCTAAATTATGATACAGTAAATATAATGCAATTAAAAGATATTGAGCATATTCTAATAGACATGGATGGTGTTTTACTAGACACAAAATATGATAATTATTTTTGGCAAGAATACATACCATATATATATTCAAAAAAAAATAATATAAGTCTAGAGCAAGCTATAAAAATAACTCATTCATTATTTAACTATAAAAAAAATACTAAAGATTGGTATGATTTAGATTATTGGACAAATATTCTAGACATAGACGTTACAAAAGAAAAGAAGAAAAAAGAAATTATGGACAAAATTAAATTAAAAAAAAATGTTGTTGCAACACTTGAGGATCTTAAAAATAAAAATAAAAAACTATACCTTGTTACAAATGCTCATAAAAAAACGCTGGATATAAAATTAAGCAAATTTACATTAAATGAATACTTTAATAAAATTATTTGTTCACATGAACTTAGATATGTCAAAGAAGATATACAGTTTTGGTATATTTTAAGACGTCATTTAAATCTAGATTATAAAAAATCAATTCTTATAGAAGACACAATAGATAATATTAATTCTGCATATCATGCGGGTCTTAAGTCAATATATATTAACAGTATGAATGACAACCACCCTACACCAATATCGAAGATAGAGGATTTTTCAGAACTTTCTTCTAGCTTGTAAAAGAGAAAGATCTTTATATCTAAAAAACATTGGAAATATTTCGTCAACTAAAATTTTTTTATTTTTAAAGATATATACTACAATACGATGAATCTCATTTTGGATGATTTTATAACTAACATAATATTTTTTAAACCTTCTTGGGTTTAAAATGTATGCGCCCAATGATTTATTACCTAGCAACTTTATAAATCTTTCACGCCCACTAAGAAATCTGCATGGATATAATGTTATTGCGGTTATTGTTGGGCAATTATTTGATTCAATGGAGACTGTTCTTGCGACATTATACCCTTGAAAATTTTTTAACTTTCTATCAAAAATAAATTTGCTTGTATAGATTACCTTTTGAGATAATACTTTTACTTTGAAATTATTATCTTTGATGGACTCTAATCTTTTGGTGAGTGAAGTATTGTCAATTACTGCTACTTTAGAGCTGCAGTGTAAATTTCTGAGCAATCTCTCTTTTTTCCAATTTTTTAGGTATTGATATTTCATAATTATAAGTGCAGTGTCTCTGATTCAACATTACTCCATCTGCTAAGAAGTTTGGCCTTGTTGTTGTCTCTTAGATTTATAATGTTATTTTTTAAACCTTTTACAATTTCAATGTTGGTAATTAAATCATCTATTGTTGCTAATTTAAAATTATTATTGTAGCCAGACTGTCTAACTCCTAAATAATCACCCGACCCCCTTAATTTTAGATCTTCTTCAGCTATTAAAAATCCATCAGAGTTTTTTTCTAGTGATTCTAATCTAGCTCTGCCATCATCAGAAATATTATCTTTATAAACTAAATAACAAAAAGATTGTTTGTTGCTTCTGCCAACTCGGCCTCTAAGCTGATGTAATTGTGATAAACCAAACCTGTTTGAATCTTCAACAACAATGCATGTCGCGTTTTCTATATCTACCCCAACCTCTATCATAGTAGTGCAAACTAGTATTTGGTGTTTGCCCATAATGAAATTATTCATTGCTTTTCCGTTATCTGTCTTATCGGCCTGACCATGGAGCATGCCTATGGAATATTCTTTCAGTTCTATTTGCAATTTTTCGTAAACATCATAAATATACTCAAGCTCAGACGACTCTGTTTGATTTATAGAGGGGCAAACCCAGTATACTTGGGACCCTTTATTTAGAATATTCCTTACGCTAGTATATAAAGTTTTTTTGTCGTCATTATGGATCAGTTTAGTAATTATAGTTTTTCTCCCTTGTGGCAAATCTTTAATTAGCGTGTAATCAAGCCCCTCGTATAAGACCAGGGATAGTGATCTAGGTATAGGTGTAGCAGAAATGAATATTTGGTGCGGTTGCATTTTGTTTGGAGATTCTGCTTGTTTTGATAATGCTGATCGTTGTCTTATGCCAAATTTATGTTGTTCATCAACAATAACCAATCCTAATTTATAAAATTCTATTTGCTTAGAAAGCAACGAGTGTGTGCCAATAACTATATCTATTTTGCCTTTTGAGAGCTCTGATACAATATTATTTTTTTCTGAATCAGGCATATTATTTTTTAAAGTTTTAATTTTAAAGTTTGTGTCTTTAAGTATTTCATTAAATGTTTTCATATGTTGGTCTGCTAAAATTTCAGTAGGAACTAAAATAGCAGCCTGTAACTTAGATAAGCATGCAATAAGAGATGCAATAAGTACTACAATAGTTTTTCCTGACCCCACATCTCCTTGAATCAATCTACTTGTAGGGTGATTTAAACTAAAACTTTTTTTTATTTCTTTAACCGCGTCATATTGTGATTCTGTCAATGAAAAATCTAAATTTCTTATAAATTCTTCTACCAAATTAGAATTAAATTTAAATTCATATGCTTTTCCGCTGTCATTTTTTAATTTAGCGCTATTAAGTGTTATCTTATGAGCCATTATTTCTTCTATAATGAATCTTTTTCTACCAAGAATAAATAAGTCATTTGATTCTTCATAATTGTTGGAATCAGGAACATGGCAATACTTAAGCGCGTTTAAATAATCGGGCAACTTTAACTCGCTCAGCAAAGCATCACTAAAAATATCTTCTGAGTTTTTTGATAAAATATATTCATAAGCAAACCTAATAAATTTTCTTATTCTGTTTTGTGAGATTGTCCTTTTAGTATTATAATACGGTATAACTGATTCTAATGATTTTTCTAAATCAAAAACCTCTATCTCAGGATGTATAAATTGATATAATC
>CAJWJQ010000057.1:0-4309 GCA_913041905.1 uncultured Gammaproteobacteria bacterium | reverse complement strand
CAAAGGATATGGCTTTATCACTAATGATGAAACAGAACAAGATATATTTGTTCATGTTACAGCATTAAATGGAATTACAATTCAAGAAGGCGATAAAGTTAATTTCTCTGAAGGTGAAGGAAAAAAAGGTAAGGCTGCTATAGATATCACTCTAGCTTAGTTTAGATACTTTATTACTCCCATATTATTTCTTTAAAATAAGAATTCTCTATAATCATAGTTTTATTAATATGATTATACACACTTTCTTTGGCTAATTTTTGTGAGAACCATCACAAAAAGGAAGTCTTTTAGATTTTGTGCATCTGCATAGGGAAAATCTTGATTTATGCTCTATTTCATTACCTTCTTTATCTAAAAGAATAACATCGCCATTAATAGAAATTGGCCCATTTGGGCTTATAGTAATAATAGGACGATTATCTGACATTTATCCAATATATAAAATTATATGCAGTTTAGTTAATTACTACTGATAATTGACTTGAAACTCTCAGGATCAGTATTACCTTCAGTGTTAATAAATAAAATCTTAGATTTTGAGTTTAATCCAATATGTTCTCTTAGGCTATTAAACTTATTAACTTCTAAGCATTTAATTAGCCCACCTAATCCAGCTGCACCAGATTCACCGGATATCACTCTTTTATCATCTTTAATTGGAAAATAAAGGGCTCTAATTGCTTTTTTAGCATATTCATCTGAAATAGTTATAGCCGCATCACACCCGATTTTAATAATATCCCAACCACTCTTAGAAGGTATTCCACAATTAAGTCCTGCCATTATAGTAACCAGATTTCCTTTTGGAGTCACTCTTTTATTAGATAATAATGACTGGAGTACACCTGAAGATTCATCTGGTTCAACTAATACAATTTTAGGTTTCTTCTTAAAATACCTATTTATATAGTACCAAATACATGTAGCGGGCCAGCTTCCAACACCACATTGAAGAAATATAATATCAATACCTGGGTTATTTAAAGTATTAATAGAATCTTCCATCTCACGTAACTGAGTTAGATATCCTGACATAATATAGGCGGGTATTTCTTCGTAATTTTCCCAAGAAGTATCTTGGATTAATGTCCAATTCATTTTTTTGCTAATATCTGAAGCATACTGACAGGTATCTTGATAATTTAAGTCTAATTGTATAACTTCTGAGCCATGATTGGCAATAGCCTTAATTCTAGCATCAGTTGTTTGTTTTGGAACATAAATGACAGATTTTTTATTATTTTTTGCAGCTGACCATGCTACTGCTCTTCCATGATTTCCATCCGTAGCAGTACAAAAAACAGAAATATTTGGATATAAGCTTAATGCTTTATGGACAGCGTATGAGGCCCCTAGGCCTTTGAAAGCGTTTAAGTTAAATCTCTTAGACTCATCTTTAACATATATTTTACCTACGTTCAATTCTCTAGAGAGATTTTTTAAATCATATAACGGAGTTGGAGAATATTCTACTAAAGTCTTATGGTATTCTAATGAATCGCTCTTTAAAAGAATATCATTAGTTACGCTGTTTCTTAATCTATTATCAGGAAAATTTAAAAAAAACTCATTCATTTTTTTATTTAAATAAAAGGGTTGGTGTGTTTTTAATGTATTCTTGATAGCTCTCTAGGTGTCCCCATTTTCTTTTCCCTCTAGCCTCTAAAAGTCGTACTCCACTAACATAAACTAATAACAAATAAGTAAAAACGGGAGAGATTAATGTTATTAGTTGAAGCCCTGACAATGAAGAAAAAGACATTATTGCAACTCCTGTCCATAAAGTAATTTCTCCTAGATAATTTGGATGTCTTGAATAAGACCATAACCCTGTGGATATAAATTTATTTTTATTATTAGGATTGTCTTTAAATTTAGTTTTTTGATTGTCGGCAATTATTTCTATTAAGAATCCTAAAATAAAAGTAATTACTCCTACAAAAAATAATGTATTCACTATTACTCCTTCGGAGGTTGATATGGCAGTAATAGCGCATGCTGAGCAAATAGAGACCCACATTCCTTGTAGTGTCCAAGTCATAAAAAACCTTGTTGGTGAAAGCTTAATATCTCTAAATCTTTTATCCTCACCTGCTTTTTGAATTCTAAAAAATAAAAAGCTTCCCAATCTTACTGCCCATATTATAATAAATAGTGATAAAATAAGATTTCCCAAATTAAATTCAGATGATTTATAAAAAACATAACTAATAATCGATATATAGGTAAGACTTCCTGCAAGATCATAGAATTTTTCTGTTTGCATTAAATATGCTGGAATAAATAAAACCCATTGTATGACAAAAGCTATCAATACAGCATTTTTAACCAAACCTATATCTGTTAATAATCCAATACCATATGCTATTGAGAAAGCAATTAATGAGAACAAAATATTTTTCATAATTAGTATATGAAGTTAATTAAAACTTGTTTCTTTAGAAAAAACTATTAATCTCATCTATGTAGAGATAAATAAGAAATAGTATTATATAAATAAATAAGTATATTCTATAGTAATTTCTTGTTTTAATGTATTCTATATTATGAGGATAAAGATTTGAGAATAATCCTATTAATTCTTTTTTAAAGATGGGTTTAATATTGATTTTCCAATCATCTGTTTTATAAACAATTTTTCTAAATTTACTTCGAATATAAGTGCTTGGAACACCCCAAACAATCAACAGGAAAAGAATAAGTTCCATATTAGTTACCCCTACCTACTTTTCTTACACCAGAAGATTTTGATTTGTTATTCTTATTCTTAAACTTCTGTTTAACTCCTTTTTTTGAATGATTTGGTTTTTCAAGTCTATTTCCAAAAAATTTACTAGGCATAATTTTTTAATTTATTTAATCTTCTCAAAGATATTAGAGATAATATTAATATACAAATTGTATAAAAGGATTAAGCATGTTTGCCTTTTACCCATCCTGTTTTTTGTAAATACTTTTCAGCACTCTCAATAGCACCTTCTTCAATAGATGTTCCCATAGAATCATTCCATCGATTTAGATAGCCAAACAAAGAGATTACACCTAAGATTTCTACAATTTCACCTTCATCCCAATACTTATGCAGTTCTTGTATTATTATCTCATCTACAGTATTAGGAACTTGTGAAGAGGCTAAAGAGAAATCTAGCGCTGCACGTTCAGCATCATTAAAGGAATCATGTGTTCTAAAATTCCAAATATTATCTAATTGTTCTTGTTTAGCGCCATAACGTTCAGCGGCCCTAATAGCATGTGCTTGACAATATCTACAGCCAGTTGAATTACTTGAAACCCAAGCAATCATTCGTTTAAGCGCTGATGTTACTCGACCTTTGTTCGACATAACAGCTTTATTTAAATTAATAAAAGCTTTACTTATCTCTGGACGTCTTTGCATGGTAAGAACAGAATTAGGACAAAAACCAAGTGTTTCGTTAAAGAACTCAGCTAGTTTTTTAGTTTCAGAATCATAATCTGATGGTAAAGGTGTAACTAAAGGCATAATAATAATTTATTTTACAATATTAAATTTATTTTACAATATTAAAAGTTTAATTTTAAATAAATTATAACACATATGAATTCAAAAGAAAAATTAGCAAAGAAGCTTGGAATTACTGTTGAAGAATTAGAAAATAGGATACAAAAAAACAAAGAAGCTGAAGAAGATGTAATAGAGGCTACAGCAAAAAAGAAAAATAAGTCTTAATCATCTTAAATAACTGCCACCATTTATATCAATAGTGGATCCTGTTGCGTGGTCTAGTTTACCTGAAACAATAAGAGAAATAACAGGAGAAATATCTTTTGGCTCTGTTAACCTATCTAAAACAATTCCTTTTTTTACGTAATCTTCCCCTTCTTTATTTAAAAAATCTTTTATCATTTCTGTTTTAACAAAACCAGGAGCAATGGTAAAAGCAAGAACATTGTCTTTTTTTCCAAAAGACCTAGCAATTGTTTTTGTAAGCGAGACCATACCACCCTTAGAACATGCGTAAGAAATATAATCTTCTGTTTCTCCTCTAAAAGCCGCGCGAGAAGATATGTTTATTATTCGAAATCTTGAGTGAATATTTTTATTTCTTTTCATGTTTATAAAACATTTACTCAAATACGCTGGCGCAGCTAAGTTTAGATTTAAGGTTTTGTTCCAACTTGAATTCCAAATGTCAGCATCAGTACTGACAGATGAAGAAATTGCTATTCCTGCATTATTAATTAAAACATCTGGAAATCCAAAATGATCTATTGTTTGTTCATATAATTGCTGTGCACCTAAACTACTTGAAAGATCTTGAGAAAC
>CAJWJQ010000056.1:0-4360 GCA_913041905.1 uncultured Gammaproteobacteria bacterium | reverse complement strand
TTTCAATTCGGCGTATTAGTTTTTTTGATGGGTCTGTAATAATGTGTGTTTCTCTGTTTTTCTGATCACTATAAAGAAAAGTAGAAGTTTTTTCAAGGTTGCCATCAAGGTTAAAATAATTAATTTTAATGGTTCGTCTATATTGATCATATTCATAGCTTTCAGATCCAATAGAAAAGCCCCGCCGAGAGTTAATTTTTTCATGAATCTGACCCTCATCATTATAATAAAAAGTTGTTTTTTTCATTATAGATGGATCAAAATTCTTTGCCTTAATTTTCGGCGCACCATTGGTATCTATATCAAAAATAGTTGATTCAAGGATATAACCACCATAAAACTCCTTATGCTCTTGTACGGCCCCGGACTCATTATAACTAAATGTTTCACCCCATGGCATATTGTTTGGATCAGATAAGGTGGCATCAATTTTATTTTCAGGATTGACTTTTGATGGGTCAAATCTGATAATTTTTAATAGATTCCCATTGCTATAATATTTATAGAATTCGCGCCATTTTAGTGAATCATTATTATTTCCATATAAATACTTAGAAACAAGTCGGCCTTCAATACTGTATTCATATTTGAAATGCAATAGTCTTTCAATTCCCTTAAGCTTTTTTAGAGACTTTCTGTCATTAAAGTTTATATAGCTATATTTTTCAGATAGGGGAATATTGTGAATATATAGGGTGCTATCTATAACCTGTTTTTTTGAGTTATATCTGACGAATGTTGAGCGTGATAACTCTCTAGTTTCTGTACCAAAGTTGCGAGAGATAGTGTATGTTTTTATCGTTTTTGTTTTTATTGCCCCGGTTAAAAATGAACTAATAAATATGGAAAGATATAGTAAGAGTGTTATGGATTTCATCAAAATATAATTTTTATTGCCTGCTCTAAGTTAAACTAGTAATTATTTATAATAAAGTGGATATGTTTTTTCAATTTTTACTATGAAAAAAATTAATGAAATTTAATGTAAAAGGTTTGCTAAAAACCTTGAATATGCATGACTTAAAGTTTTGCATTATATCAAGGTAATCCCGGTAAAGTACTATATATCAATAGTATAGAGAATATTATTTTATTGTTGACATTACAATAAATATTGTTTTAATATTACTTTATCGCGGAGTCCAATATGTTAAAAAAAATAAAACATATCACCCTACTTGCGTCTCTGATTGCATCAGGAACGTTGGCGTCTACACTTGAGGATATCAAGTATGATCCTAAGAGCAATGGGCTTATGCTTAGTATTGAATATTCTGAGCCAATACCTGATGATAATATTATAGGCTGGAAATCGGATAGAAACTGGCTTTATATAACGTTATTAGGAGTAAACCATCAGAATGAAATCCAGCCTAAAACGGATCCAAATAATTTAATCAAAGAGTTGGTCATAGATACCTTTGATGAATCTGTCCAAATTGCAGTTCTCCTAACAAAAAAAATTCACTGGTACGATATCATCAATTCTGAAAGTACTTCATCTGCAGTCGTATTTATACACACTGAAATGAAAAATGATGTGCAGGCTAATTTAAAACGCCATATTGATAGAGATGGTAAATCCGTTTTCTCTGAAGTATCTCAAGAAGGGTTCCCTGCTTATAATACCAGTTTTCAAGCAGCTTTTAATAAGGCAAGAGAAGAGCTCGGGTCAAATGCAATTTTTAGATATAAGGGGAAACTTTTTCACACAAACCATCCTGGTGAAGGAAATAATAAATTATTATCTAGTCTAGATAACAATAATAAATATGAAGAATCGATAGATGATTATTTTTCACAATATGCGCAAACATCTCCAAATAGTAATAATGTAGACTGGAACGATGGTAGTACTACTAATAATTCAAATTTGAAT
This sequence comes from uncultured Gammaproteobacteria bacterium, assembly GCA_913041905.1. Classification (GTDB taxonomy): domain Bacteria; phylum Pseudomonadota; class Gammaproteobacteria. Next base: position 2,481 of record CAJWJQ010000056.1, on the reverse strand, counting down.
GATGTAGTGGATGAATATTTTATTGAAAAAGAATCGGGGCAAGAACTAACAGAATGGTCAGAACCATCTGAAAAACAAGACCAGGCAAGTGATCTGGCTCTATGGGATAAGATGACAGCAGCAAAAGAAAATGATGAAAAAGCCAGATTGTTTGACAATCTAGAGTCTTCAAAAGGGCAGCTCATTGAAGAACTTACTGAGCACTCTATAATCCAAGATGAGTTAGATGGAAGAATTATAAAAGTTCCTAAGACATCTTGGTGGGAAAAATTACCGTTTGTTTCAATATCAAAAAGCAGACTAGGTAAACGCAGAAACCAAAAGAATGCAAACGACAAATTATTATCAGGGCAATCAGCAATAAGAGTAGATGCAAATCTTGATGGGGTCCCTATCTATATAGATGGTAGATACGTAGGGCATACCCCTTTAAAAACGCCTATCCGAGTAGAACCAGGCTGGCATCAGGTTAGTGGTTTCTCTCCACAATATTTAATGTATTTAAATACAGGAACTATAGACTACGTATCTAATGATCCAATGTTACACAATCAAATATTTGGAACGGAGACATTATATGTTGAAGGCGGAAAAATTGCTAGATCTGAAATGAGATTTGATTATGTTGGGCCCTCACTTCCTGTTAAAAAGAAAAATGGAGGCTGGTTAGTTGGCTTCCCGGTAGTCATGACCTTCTTTTATTTGCTTTCGTGGGGAGTTGCATAAAGCAAAACCCTTTATTCCTCATTTAAAAGTATATCAATATATTCAGTCTTATTATCATAAGTAGATTCTTATTTGTAATCTTGTGCATTTAATGCATATAATTATGTCTAGTTATGAAAATAAATAAAAAAATCAAGTCACATATTTTATCAAAAACAGTTGACAAAGACCGTAGGAAAGTTGGTATAGAGGTTGAATGCTTTGTCTACACAAAAAACTATAAAAGATTATCTGTTAATCCATCCAACGAGTATTCTGCGACTGATTTATTACATGACTTGAGCAATATATCTAAGAAAAAAAATGGTAGTTATTCATTAGAGCCTGGTGGCCAAATAGAATGGTCTAGTCCTCCTTTTGCAGATGTTAGAGACCTAGAACAATCAATTCATTCTTATAAAAAATCCATTGATAGTGTTTTAGAAAAAAGAGGCCTGATTTCTTTATATATGGGGGTAGAGCCCTTTTGCGATCCTGATAGTATAGATCTCATAAAACATAAAAAATATCAATTAATGAATTTAAATATGGAAAAAAGAGGCACTTTAGGTAAGTGGATGATGAGGAATACGTCTAGCATTCAGGTGAACTATGATATAATAGATGAAAATGATTTAGCGGAGATTGTGTTTATTGCTGACTGTATTCATCCAATTTCAGCATATCTCTTTTCAAATAGCCCGTTTCAATTAGGTAAACCAGTTGGAAAAAATAATCTTCGAAATCATATCTGGGAGAATACGGATACAACCAGATGTAGGACTTTGTTTGATCATAAAATAGATCACCCCAATCAGCTTTTAGATTTATATATAAAGTTTATGATGAAGGTACCTGGAATATTTCAACTAGATGAGGAATTAGAAATTCAAGATACTGATTTAACACTTGGAAAAGAACTAAAGAAAAAATTGTTAAATGGCAAAATAAGAAGTGAGGATATAGAGGCTGCACTACATCAAATATTTACAAACGTTCGCCTTAAATCCTTAATTGAGATTAGGGACATAGACTGTCTACCTTTTAAGCATATTCTTGCACCAGTAGCATTCCTTACTGGATTGATATCAGATAGGTCTATTCGAAAGCGATTAATCAATGAATTTTTAACGTGGACCTCACAAGAGAGGAAACTATGGAATACTAATGCATTAAGTTTAGATGGAGATCAGATTGGACCAAAAAAAAGAAAATTTATTAATTGGACTAAATGGGCTGGTGAAATAGCAATAGAGGGGTTACAAGAAAGAAATCTTGGTGAAGCGAAATATTTCTCCAATTATTTTTATAATATTATTAAAAAAGGTCCAATAAGTATTCAGTATCAGAACGACTTCAAATCTTCGAATAAATTATTAAGGGAATTCCTATTCAGCATTAAATGATTATTCATGTTCAAGAGGTTTTTAAATTCTTAATTTCTTCCTTAATTTTCTGATTCAATTCCGATAAGAATAATGCAAAACCAAATAACAAAAGACACAATAGGAACAACCCAGCGAACTGATAAATGGTGGGTAGAACCATTGTGGACTGGATTGGGATTTCTTAGTTTTGTGGTATATACCACATGGGCAATGTTCCAGGGGAACCATTACTGGTGGAGCGCAGGGCAAGAGGGTTTTGGTGGTTATTTATCTCCGTTTTATTCACCACTTATATTTATTAAAGAAGGTGTTGCTGGGGCGGCTCCTTTGGGTCATGCTTGGTTAGGATCTTGGCCAGAATGGTGGCCAAAATTAATTGTTTCTTCTC
>CAJWJQ010000055.1:0-4384 GCA_913041905.1 uncultured Gammaproteobacteria bacterium | reverse complement strand
ATACTTGTTTTGTTCTTATAGCAAGAAAAATAGCGATTATAGGAGGAAGTAAAGATAAAAAACCATAGTTATCCATAAACCAATATTAACTAAATTTACGTAAGATTACTTTAATATTTTTATTCTAATTAGTAATGAGTCATATAAAGTTTTTAACTTTTTTCTTTTTCTTTTTCTTAATAGTTTCTTGTGATGACTTTGAGGTTGTACCAATTCACTTAGATACATACTTAAAATTATACACTCAAGATAAAGGTCAAGTTATGTCCGCTGTTCAAAATTCACTGTTTGATGATATAACTAAATACATTAATTATGGAGTTAGTTTATATACCATTACATATAACACAACCTATAAAGGAGAAAATATAAAAGCTTCTGGATTAGTTGCTTTTCCAGAAACAACTCATAATGTTCCTATTTTAAATTTCAATCATGGAACTACCTCTCTACATAGGGATGCTCCAACTGAAGATTTATTTCAATATAGTTTTTTCTCTAATGCAGCTAGTGCTGGTTATATATTTGTTATTCCTGATTATTTAGGATTTGGTGTATCAGATGATATTCTTCATCCTTACTACAGATCTGACATTACTGGATTAACGATAGTAGATATGTTAAAAGCAACTAAAGAACTTGCTGAAATAGAAGGATATAATTTTAATGGTAATGTTTTTTTATCAGGTTACTCAGAGGGTGGTTTTGCAACTATGTCAGCTCATAAAACACTTGAAGAAAACAATTTTCAAGGTTTAAATTTGGTAGCTTCTGCTCCTGCAGCTGGAGGATATGATATGACGGGAATGTTAAATTATTTTTTGTCTTTAGGTACTTACCATCAACCTTATTACTTGGCATACGTAGCTATATCATATAAAACCTCGTATGACTGGGGGTTACAATTATCTGATATATTTAATGAGCCATATGCAAGTTTAATACCTCAATACTTTAATGGTCAGTATTCAGGAGGAGAGATAAATTCAGTTTTAAGTTATAGTGTCAATCTTTTACTTAATGAAAATTTTAGAAATAATTTTTATACGGATCCTTCATTAAATGTTGTAGTAGAAGCTTTTGAAGAAAATAGTTTTAATCAATGGGTACCTAAAACAAAAATGTTTATGTATCATGGAACTGCTGATATAACAGTTCCATATCAAAATTCTGTTGATACATACAATAATTTTATTGCAAATGGTGTTAATTCATCATTAGTAGAATTTATTCCGTTAGAATCACGAACCCATTCAACTGGTGCTATTCCTTACATTCTTGATATTTTTGATAAATTTGAAAATCTTAAGTAGTTAAAATGAGAAATCTTTATTTATTGATATTATTTATTTTTTTACTATCATGCACAAATAGTAAAACTTATGAATCTATACGTTTAAAAATCGATTTGTTAAATGATAAACATGTTCCTGATGCAAGGGTAGCGGTATGGAATATCGATTTTAATGATAAAAAAATACCAATTGAATTAGTAGGTGAAACGAATTTAAATGATGCTAAAAATGAACTTATTGAGTATTTAAAATCTGAAGATATATCTTTTGAAGATAACATAATCCTTTTACCCAATCATGATTTTAAATATGGTATTATAAACAATTCAGTTGCTAATCTTAGAAAAAACCCTTCACATTCTTCTGAGTTAGTTTCACAAACAATATTAGGTACTGGAGTAAGTATTTTAAAGAAAGAGGGGGAGTGGTATTTAATTCAAACGCCTGATAAATACATATCATGGATTGATCATGGTGGAATAGTTGCTATGTCAAAAGAAAAATATGACAACTATTTTGCTAGTGATGTAGGCGTATTTACCAGACCTTATGGTTTTTCTTATGAAACAAAGAAAAAAAATAAAGTTGTATCTGATTTAGTTTTAGGTTCTGCTTTAAAAATAATTGAAATTAGATCTAAACATACTAAATATGAGTATCCAGATGGTAGAACAGCTTGGATTGAAAATAGATTAATGAATTCTATTTCCTCTATTAGAGGTATGAATTATTCTATTCAGAATCTTCTTGAAAATGCTCATAGTTTAATAGGTGTACCATATTTATGGGGAGGAACTTCTTCAAAGGGATTTGACTGTTCTGGTTATACTAAGTCTGTATACCTAATGAATGGATATATACTCCCAAGAGACGCATCACAACAGGTAAAAGAGGGTATTCTTGTAGATAATTCAAGAAATTGGAATTTATTAGAGGCTGGTGATTTGATGTTTTTTGGTTATTATAAGGACGACAAGCTTCGAATAGATCATGTCTCTATATGGCTTGGAGATGGGTATTTTATTCAGTCTTCAAAAAATGTAAGAATAAGTTCTGTCTATTCTGACAATTCAAATTTTGATGATTATCATATGGCTAAGTATATTGAATCAAGGAGAATTATTGGTTCTAATACAGAAGGAATAAAGAAATTATAATTGTTCTAATTTTTTTATTTTATCAGTAAAGTCTTTGCTTGTAAAATCAATACTATTGGTTATTCTAAAGTTTTCTTTTCCATTTTTATCTAGCACAATTGTTGTTGGTAAGCTGTAAACATCAAAATAACTTAAATCTCTATTTAATTTTACAAAATTTAAATCAAAAGGTTTTCTTTTTAAGAATTCAGAAATTTTATCCAATGTCTCGTTAGATGCAGCAACAATTTTTACATTATTTGCTTTAAATAGACTTTTTGATTCTTCTAAATTCTTAAATTCTGCAATGCATGGTTTACACCAAGTTGCCCAAAGATTAAGAATGACAACATTACCTTTTAATTCCTCTAACTTAAATTCTTCATTTTCTAAAGTAACTAAGGTAGGTAAAACTTGATTTTTATTTTTTTCTATTTTCTCTTTACATGATGTTATTATTATAATAAAGAAAAATAAAATATAATTTATTTGGTAGTTCAATTTTAGTATTTTTGTAAAAATAATTTAATATTCATCAAATGAAAAAACAATTTATATTCATTCTTTTCTTTTTGTTCTCATCGTTCTTTTCTTTTTCTCAATCATTTAATTCTGTGATAACTGTTAATGGCCTTACTTGTGCTATGTGTTCATTTTCTACCCAAAAAAGTTTAGAGAAACTTGACTTTATTAAAGAAATAAATGCTGATTTAGAATCTACTTCATTTAAATTAGTTTTTGATGATAGTAAATTCATAGATTTTGATATGATTCAAGAAAAAGTTGAAGATGCAGGCTTTTTTATTGGAGATATTAAAATAAATTTTAATGAAAAATTAAATCCAAATAATAATGATCATACAGTTTATAATAATAATCTCTTCCATTTTATTAAAAATGATGATATAAATTCAAGTACATATAATTTAATTGATAAGAATTTTATTTCAGATAATGATTTCGAATCATTTAGTCAGTTTACTTCACATGCTTGTTATTTAACTGGAACTCATAATGAATCTTGCTGTTCGAATCATGAAAATTTAAAATCTAAAAAGGTATTTCATCTTGAGCCTGACTCTGAATAGTTGAGAAATTTAATTTTAACATTTTTTTTACTTATAAGTAATATAACTTTCTCACAAGAGCTATATATAAATGCGGAGCCTGCAAGTTTAATTCCTAAAGGTTCAAAAGTTCTTAGTTTAGTTAACTCAAACATATTTCTTAATGGTGTAGATGGTTTAGATAATAGTTTAAGTACTGCTACATTACTTGTGCCTTCGTTATCATATGGCATCTCTAAGAGACTAATGGTAAGGTTTTGTTTGCAACTTTCTAATAATCCATTTGTTGATTATTATCCTAATTGGCATTTTAATGGATTTAAATTTTATTCTAAACAAAGAATTTTATCTAGCGATAGACCAAAGTATCATAGGAGACTATCTTCTTTTATTAAAGGATCCTACCATAATGATAAGTTTATGAAAAACGATTTAGATATCGATATTCAAGATTCTGGTTTTCAGTTTGGTCTTATTGGAACACAACTAGTTAATAAGTTTGCTATATCTATAACTTCAGGTTTAGGATTCTATACAAAAGAAGATTTAAATTTATTTATGAATTCTGTTTCATTGGGTTACCTGGTTTTACCAAGAAAATATAAATCATATAAACAAACAAATTTTAATGTTTACCTGGAATATGAGACAAACACAATATTGAATAATTCTTTTTCGGATAGATATAATAAATTTTCCTCAACAATAGCCCCTGGCATTCAATTTATTCTTTTTTCTAGATCAAGGCTTGATTTTAGTTATAAAATCAGAAAGAATAATAGTCCAGATGAATTTTTAGTTAAATTAACTTATATAATTTATTAATTAAGCTTCAATTAGGTATGTTCCTTTAAGAACATTAAATCCATTATTGGACCAATATGCT
>CAJWJQ010000054.1:0-4626 GCA_913041905.1 uncultured Gammaproteobacteria bacterium | reverse complement strand
GAAGCTTCATCTGAAGCATTGAGGATGAGGTGTTGGAAGAAGCATTAGTAAGAGTGTTCATCATGATTAGCCCTGGGAGAATAAACATTGTATAGGATACCCCCTGTATTTCAGATATACGCTGCTCTAAAGTAAACCCGAATATTAGTATATAAAGCACGGAAGAAATGAGCCCTGGGATCACGGTCTGGCGGTATACAGAAAAGAATCTTCCGACCTCTCTGTTTGTTAGTGTCCAAAAACCAATCCAGTTAATCATGATATTTCAGCATGTTATTATTCATTAATACTTTTCCCCGTAAGCTCTAAAAACACATCTTCTAATGAGGATGTTTCTGTTGCAATACTATGTATTGGGATGTTTGTTTTTGTTAGTTTTTGGATAATCACAGGGATGGCCTTCTCAGGGTCTTTTACAGTGAAATGTATTCTAGAGTCTTCAACAGTATAGGTTAGACCAGGCAATAAGGATTCGAGATCATTAATATTGTGTCCAGTTTGTACGGTTACACCGGACTTACCAAGTTCTTTAGTTAGCTCTTTAGGTGATCCTTTTTTCAATATTTCCCCCTCATCAATGATGGCAACATTTTCACAAAGGAGCTCAGCCTCTTCAATATAATGAGTTGTTAGTAATATGGTTTTTCCATTATTATGAAGCTCTTTTAGATACTTCCATAGATCATGCCTTAGTTCAACATCTACCCCTGCGGTTGGTTCATCTAGGATTAAAATATCTGGATCGTGAACGAGTGCTTTTGCGATTTGAAAACGTCGTTTCATACCTCCAGAAAGTTGACGAAGTCTTGAGTTTCTTTTTTTATCCAGACCCAGTCTGATCAATAAATCATCAACCCTGTGTTTTGCTTTATTCGTAGTAATCCCATAATAGCCAGCCTGAAAATAAAGTAACCGTTCAATCGTAAAAAACCAGTCGACTGATAGCTCTTGAGCAGCAATCCCAATCTTAGATCTTGTATATCGATAATCCGTTCCTATATCCTTATCAAACACCAGACAAGTGCCGCTATCTTTAAACACTAGTCCAGTTAGAATATTGATTGTCGTGGTTTTTCCTGCACCATTAGGGCCTAATAGTCCAAAAAACTCTCCCCTAGATATATCTATGTCTACACCTTTAAGTGCGGGAACATTATTATAGGATTTTGTTAACCCCTCAATCTTTATTGCTGTGCTAGGCACTTAGGATTAATTAAACCCGATATGAGAATCAAATGGGCTAGGAAAGTCAAAACCTTCGGCTCCTGGGAAATGAGCTACAGATACGATAAATCCCCAAGGAATTAATATTGTAGCCTCTACTTTCTTGGTACCAGTTTTTTTATTGTTATTGATCTTTGGTATACTAAACTGCGGTTGATATATCCAAAGTCCATATTCGTCATAGCCCTTGACTCTTACAAAAAATTTGTCGTTTTCTATACCAATCTTTTTTAGAGGTTCATAATTATCTAAAACAACAAGAATAATGTCGCCGACTATTTCTTCGATTTTCATTACATCCATAAACAAACTTACTGCTTAATTATTTATTTTATATAAAACAAAATAAGGTTTTATGTATTCCCGATTAATTCCAAAAATTCTTTTTCAGAAAGAATTGATAGACCTAATTGTTTAGCCTTATCTAGTTTTGATCCTGAGTTTTCACCAGCAACCAGATGTGTGGTGTTTTTTGTAATTGAGTTTTTTGTTTGCCCGCCGGCATTTTCCACCATATTCTTAGCTTCATTCCTATTCATTAGATTCAATGACCCAGTAAACACAAATATTTTCTCAGTTAAAACCTGAGTCAACAATTCTTTCGCGAGCTTAATGTGTACTCCTCTATCCAAACAATTCTGGACTACGGTTAGATTATTTTTATCTCCCCAATAATCAACAATGGATTTTGCGACTATTTGACCTATTTCTTTTATTTCTAATAGGTCGCTTTGTTCGGCATTTATAAATGTATCTAGATCACTATTATATTTCTTCTCTAATAATTTTGCAGTGTGTTCCCCTACGTTTCTAATCCCTAAAGCATATATAAATCTGGCGAACGTTGTTTTTTTAGAATTGTTAATCGAATCAATAATATTAGCTGCAGATTTATCTCCTAACCGATCAAGATTTGAGATTTTATTTTTTTTAATTGAATAGATATCATCGATATTTTTTATCAACTGTCTGTCTATTAGTTGTTCAATAATTTTATCTCCTAAACCATCAATGTTCATTGCAAGTTTCGAACAATAGTGTTGGATTTTCCCTTGGACTTGTGCTTGGCAAGAGGAGTTGAGACACCTCATTATTGCCTCATCATTTTGTTTTTTTGTTTTTTGCCCGCATGATGGACACTGTGTATCTATTTTAAATTTTTGAACATTTTTATTATCCCGGCCTACTACTTTTACGATTTTTGGTATAACATCTCCGGACCTCTCAATCAATACTTTGTCCCCGACTCTAATATCTTTTCGATCTATTTCATCCTGATTATGGAGCGTGACATTTGTAACGGTAACGCCTGATACAAAAACGGGCTTAACTCTTGCAACTGGCGTGAGAGCACCGGTTCTTCCAACCTGTATTGTAATACTTATTATTGTGCTCGTTGTCTGTTGTGCTTTAAACTTTCCTGCGATTGCCCATCTTGGCGATCGACTACGAGACCCAGCTTTTTTCCGCTTACTATAATTGTTTACTTTAAAAACAGTTCCGTCTATTTCATAGTCAAGCTGATCTCTATTTAGTTCTAAATTATTGTGGTATTCTATTATATTTTTTATCCCAACTACTTTTTTTATCAAATTATTTACTGGCAAGCCTAGTTTTGTAATATGCATTAAAAATTCATCATGTGTTTTATAATCAACCCCTTCTATAACCCCTGGCTCATAGCAATAGATAGAAAGAGGTCTGCCAGCTGTAATATTTGAATCAAGCTGTCTTAGGCTTCCAGCCGCAGCATTTCTTGGATTAGCAAATAATTGTTTGTTATTGACCTCTTGGTTCTTATTTAATTTTATAAACTCATTTTTTTTGATAAACACTTCGCCCCTCACTTCCAGTAACTTTGGAATTTTATCCCCCAATAGTTTTAAAGGTAATGATCTTATTGTTCGAAGATTCTGTGTTATATTTTCCCCCTCAAAACCGTCACCCCGAGTCAAACCTACAATAAAGATCCCTTTTTCATAAACAAGTTCAACGCCAATACCATCTAACTTGGGTTCTGCCACATATTCAATATTGGTATTAGTCTCAAGCAGCTTTTTTATTCTTTCATCAAATAAAGTCAGCTCATTATTATTCATAGCATTAGACAGTGAGAGCATTGGTTTTCGATGCGTGATGCTTTCAAAGCTATCAAGAGGTTTTACACCAACTCTTTGAGTTGGAGAATTTTTATCAATCAGTTCAGGATGTTTCGTTTCAAGGGTTTCTAGTTCTTTAAATAGATTATCCCACTCGCTGTCTGAAATCAATGGGTTATCTAGGGTGTAATAATGATAATTATGTTTTTCTATTAATTTTCTAATCTCTATAACTCTAGCTATGATATCATTCATTGGTTCAATCGTTTTTTCTGTTCAAAATATTGAACTGGATCAATAAATATTTTTTTTATTGGACTTAGTAGATTGTTATCATCGACTGGGGCACCATATATTTTCCCATCTAACGTTCTAACTGCAAAAAAATAGTCAATGGATTCTCCTGGGAAATTTTTTATGTCAATCTTATACTTGTATAAGCCACTATCTCCAGTCAAAATAATTTCTCTATATGTTTCCATTTTATTTGTTTTAAAAAACAATAAAACAGAAGATAACAGAGCGTCACTTATTTCTGTAACTAAAGATAATTCAAATGGGCGCCCAACAAATAGTGGTTCTGGCGGACTATGAAAAAGCTTTATATCTGGTATTGAATTAAACCTAAGATGATCATTTTGTTTAAAATCTTGATTTTGAGAGAATAATAAAGAGGCTGATATGAAACAAATATACAGTATAAATCTGCTCAACATAGCTGTCCATTTATACTGTAATAGTCCATTTGCCATCTTTTAATTTCTTTTTTCTTTAGATCATATATTTCGCAGCTATCATAAGGTTTTGCGTAAACATGTAGGGTTACTACCGGTTCTTTATAGCAGTTATTAATCGAATGTATGTCTGCAGGGCCATCGACATATCCTGCTGGGGCATGAATTTTTTCTATTTGTTTTAGTCTAAGCGGAGTTTTTGACTCTACTTTATAGTTACATATTTCTAATGACCCGCTTATTACTTTAAACCAACACTTTTCTCCTTCATGTCCATGAATCGGGGCCATTTGTCCTGCGCCCCAACATATTAACAGTATCTCAAAATTTGGATCTTTATATATCATGTTTCTGGTATATGTGTCTACACTAAAGTGTGAATACTTTTCTAATAGTTTCATAGAAAATTGTGATTTTGAAATAAAATCTGAAACTTCTTTTATAGGAAAGTTTTTATTAGAGAATATTTTTAGAGATTGAATAAATGAGTCCATTATTTATTCTTATTTAATTTAGACCAGTTTTCAATTTTTCTTTGCAAAATACTATTACTAAGGCAGTCTTTTATC
>CAJWJQ010000053.1:0-4699 GCA_913041905.1 uncultured Gammaproteobacteria bacterium | reverse complement strand
CCACTTAAATCATTAATAAAAATAGAAAATGATACTAAGTTTATGTTTACAGCAAGAAGTATCAATTCAATGCTCATTAGTATTACAATTATATTTTTTCTATTAAGAAAAATTCCAACTATACCAATAGTAAATATAATTGCGGCTAATGTTAAATAGTGACCAAGACCAATACTAAACATCTATTTTTACTCCTTTATTGCTTTCCACATCTACTAACTCTACACCGTCTTTTTTTTCTCTGGATATTTGTTTAAAATAACTTTGTCTTCTAACTCCTGTTCTTTGTCTAAAAGTAAGAACAATAGCTCCTATCATGGCTACTAATAGTATCATTCCAGATAATTGGAATAGGTGAATATAATCAGTATATATTACATTTCCTATTAATTGAGTATTAGTCATCGATGAATTAATTTTAATAGAAATTGAATCAACCAAATCAGATTTATATTTCCAACCACCAATAACGATAATTAATTCAAAAAATATAATTAAACTGATCAACAATCCTATAGGGATGTGTGTGCTGCTCTTTTGAGATGTAAACCATTCATTTTTTTGCTCCGCAACATTAAGCATCATAACTACAAATAAAAATAAGATAGCAACAGCTCCGACATAAACAATAAGCATTATCATTCCCAAAAATTCAGCACCAATCATTATGAATAAAAAAGATATGCTTATAAAATCTAAAATTAAAAAAAATACAGAGTGGACTGTATTTTTTGAAGCTACAACCATAATAGCTGATAAGATGGCTATAAAAGAAAAAATGTAAAATATTATTGCATGAGTTATCATTTAATTATCTGTGGGAACTATCGGCTTTAATGTTTGAAGCTAATATACTTTCCCATCTATCTCCATTTTCTAAAAGTTTTTCTTTATTATAATAAAGCTCTTCTCTTGTTTCTGTTGCAAATTCAAAATTAGGACCTTGAACTATAGCATCTACAGGACAAGACTCTTCGCACAAACCACAATAAATACATTTAAGCATATCTATATCGTATCTAGTTGTTTTTCTGCTTCCATCCTCTCTTTCTGAAGACTCAATTGTGATTGCTTGAGCTGGACATACAGCTTCACACAATTTACATGCAATACATCTTTCTTCTCCGCTAGGATATCTTCTTAGAGCATGTTCTCCTCTAGATCTTGGACTAACAGCTCCTTTTTCATGAGGATAGTTAATTGTTTTTTTAGATTTAAAAATTTCTTTAATTGCAATAATTAATCCTGTTATGAAATCAATCATAAATATAGTTTTGAATAATCTTGAAATTTTCATATTAATTAACCGGTAATAAATCAAAATATAATAAATAACTTGAGGTTAAAACAACCCAGATTAGTGAAAATGGAAGAAATATCTTCCAACCTAATCTCATAAGTTGGTCGTATCTATATCTTGGGACTATTGCTTTAACCAAAGCAAACAAAATAAACAAAAATAAAATTTTTAATATCATCCATAATGCTCCTGGTATTAAGTTGAATGGAAATAAATCTATTGGAGATAACCATCCACCCAAAAATAATATTGAACCCAATGCACACATTAATAAAATATTCGCATATTCACCTAGCCAAAACATTGCATACATCATTCCTGAATATTCAGTTTGATAACCTGCTACCAATTCTGCTTCTGCCTCTGGTAAATCAAAAGGTGGTCTATTGGTCTCTGCTAATGCTGAAATAAAAAAAATGACAAACATTGGGAATAAAGGAATTACAAACCATAAATTTTGTTGAGCTTTGACAATGTCGCTCAAATTTAATGAACCAACGCAAAGTAAAACATTAATGATTATTATTCCTATGGAAACTTCATAAGATACCATTTGAGCAGCAGATCTAATTGCTCCTAAAAAAGGATATTTAGAATTAGAAGCCCAACCACCCATAATAATTCCATAGACTCCTAAAGAAGAAACTGCGAATAAGTAAAGAATACCAACATTAATATCTGCTAATACAAATGTTTCACTGAAAGGTATAACTGCCCATGCAATTAGGGCTAATGTCATTGTAACAATTGGTGCAAGAATAAATATAATTTTATTTGAGCTTGCTGGAATTATAATTTCTTTAAATACATATTTCAATGCATCGGCTAAAGATTGAAATAAACCAAATGGACCTACAACATTAGGCCCTCTCCTTTTTTGAACAAATGCCCAAACTCTTCTATCAAGCCAAACTATCATAGCCACGGAAACTAATACTGGAACTAGTAAAAATAAAATTTTATATATTTCGGATAATAAAATTAATAAATATTCTAACATTATCCCTCTGTTCCAGTTTTTTTGATATTTGATATTAAATATTTACAATCTGTCATTGTCTTAGATGCTCTAGCTATTGAATTAGAATGATAATAATCAATATCATCAACAAATATTTTTTCTTCTATAAATTCATATGATGGAATATCAAAATCTTTTTTATCCTTGTGCAAATTAAGATAATTTAACATTGAATTTATTAACTCTCCTTTATTTTGGTATAATTTTTTTCTTTTTAATTTTGCTGCAAGTTCATTAATAATTTCCCAATCTTCTTTGGCGTCACCTGGAGGGTAAGATGCTTTGTATGCTTTTTGAATTATTCCTTCTAAATTGGTAAAATATCCATCTTGTTCAGTATAAGTTGCACCAGGTAAAATAATATCTGATAATTCTGCACCACGGTCTCCATGGCTACCTACATATATTATAAATTCATTTTTTTTTTTAAATTTTAAATTATCTTGTCCAAATAAAAAAATTACCTCAAATTCATTGTTTATTATTTTTTCTAAAGAAATATTTTTTCCTTTTTTGGAACTTAAAATTTCAAGATCATAAGATCCTACCGTTGATGCATTGTTTGATAATATATTTAATGCATTCCAATCATTATTTATTTTATTAATTTTGCTTAAGTATTTTTTTAATTCTTCAAATATATATGGTGCTGAATTTAATTTAAATACAGATTGACCAATTATAAATATAGGTTTTTGTGATTTGGTAATTTTTTCAGATAATTTATGATTGTTTTCAATTATATAACTAATTGTTTTTGTAGAATTATCTAGTACAGAATACGGATACGTAAGATCTCCCACATCACCAATAGAAAAAATTTCAGCATTATTATTAAGATAAGATTTTCTAATTCTAGAATTTAAAATTGTTGCTTCATATCTTGGATTAGTTCCTATTAAAATTATAAGATCTGAATCTTCTATTCCTTCAATTTTTGAATTAAATATATAATTGCTTCTGTTGCCTGAATTTACATAATAATTTTCACTTCTCGAATCTAAATTTTTTGATTTAATAGTTCTGTCAAAAAATTCTTTAATAGCATACAAAGTTTCCATATTTGTCATGTCGCCAGTAATACCAGCTATCTTATCTGATGGTGTATTAGAAATTTTTTCAAAAATTTTATTATATGCTTCTGTCCATGAAACTTTTTCAAATTTGTTTTTTATTTTTATGTATGGAGAGTCTAATCTTTGATTTTTCAAACCTTCACATGCATGTCTTGTCTTGTCTGAAATCCACTCTTCATTTATTTTTTCATTAATTCTAGGCAAAACTCTTTTTACTTCCCAGCCATATGTATCTATTCTGATATTGGAACCTACAGCGTCCATCACATCTATGGATTCAGTTTTTTTTAATTCCCAAGGTCTAGCTTCAAATACATATGGTTTTGAAGTCAGAGCGCCAACGGGACATAAATCAACTACATTTCCTGACATTTCTGATTTCATTGTCTCTTCAAGATATGTTGTGATCTGCATATTTTCACCTCTTCCTATTGCACCTAATTCTGGGACTCCTGCCACTTCTGTTGCAAATCTTATACATCGTGTGCAATGGATACATCTTGTCATTTGAGTTTTTACTAATGGTCCCATATATTTTTCAGGTACATGTCTTTTATTTTCATTAAATCTTGACTTATCAATTCCATAAAACATTGATTGATCTTGTAAATCACATTCTCCTCCTTGATCACACACAGGACAGTCAAGAGGGTGATTTGCTAATAAAAATTCCATTACACCTTTTCTAGATTTATTTATTTTTTCAGTATTTGTTTTAATTACCATTCCATCAGCAGCTGGCATTGCACATGACGCTATAGGTTTAGGTGATTTTTCCATTTCGACTAAACACATTCTGCAATTCCCTGCTATAGAAAGTTTTTCATGATAACAAAATCTTGGAATTTCAGCGCCTGCCTGTTCGCAAGCTTGAAGAACTGTTAAGCCCTCTTCAACTTCTATATCTATATCATTAACTTTTAACTTAAGCATTATCTTTTTCCAGAAGATGTTGATCAATTAAATAAGGAACATCTTTTTGTTTTTTAATTATTGGGTCAAATTTATTTCTTTCTAATATTTCATCTCTAAAATTTCTTAACAAACCTTGAACTGGCCATGCAGATCCTTCACCGAATGCGCATATGGTGTGTCCTTCTATTTGTTTTGTAACATCCATTAACATATCAATTTCATCTCTAGTAGCTTCACCTTTTGCCATTCTTTCAAGCATTCTCCACATCCAGCCTGATCCTTCTCTACATGGAGTACATTGACCACAACTTTCATGTTTATAGAATCTGGCAATTCTAGCCATACACTTAATTATATCCTGATCATTATTAATAACGACTATACCTG
>CAJWJQ010000052.1:0-4747 GCA_913041905.1 uncultured Gammaproteobacteria bacterium | reverse complement strand
AGCCTCCGCACTCCCCATATACCAACCTAAACTTTAGGCACCCCATATATGGTTGAAGCGTGCGTGTGACAATTAAAGATATTTGCGAAAACCGCGGGCGATTTATACCATAGAATACTCTATACAACAAATTACTTAACAAAAAGAAATTATAAGAGACTATTTAATTATATGTCTGTAACTATAAAAACACCTAGTGAAATACAAAAAATGAGGGTCGCTGGACAACTTGCAGCAGATGTTCTGGAAATGATTGAGTCAGAAGTCTATGCCGGACAGAAAACTGGTGAATTAAATAGGATCTGTCATGAATATATCGTAGATAAACAAAGAGCTATTCCTGCGCCACTAAATTATCATGGATTTCCAAAGTCAATATGTACATCCGTCAATCATGTTGTTTGTCACGGGATACCATCTTATAAGGAGAAGCTTAATGATGGTGACATTATCAATATTGATATCACAGTCATTAAAGACGGCTATCATGGAGACACGAGTAAAACTTTCTTTATTGGTCGTCCGGACAAAGAAACAAAAAAGCTTGTTGAGGTTACCTATCAGTGCATGAAACAGGCAATTCTACTAGTTCAGCCCGGTATACATTTGGGAGACCTCGGCCATGCAATCCAAATATTGGCTGAAAGCAATAATTATTCTGTAGTTCGTGAATATTGCGGCCATGGAATCGGAAAAGTATTCCATGAAGAGCCACAAGTATTGCATTATGGTAAACCAAAAACTGGTATGGAATTAAAAGAAGGTATGATATTTACCATTGAACCAATGATCAATCTAGGTAAACGCTTTATCCAATTACTTGATGATAACTGGACTGTAGAAACTCAAGATAAAAAACCTTCAGCTCAATGGGAGCATACTGTGCTTGTAACAAAAGATAGTTTTGAAGTATTAACTAAAAGACCTGATGAAGACTTCTAACTAAATTATGAAAAATGTAATTGCCGACAAATTTCTTTTCGATAAAAAAGTCTTCGAAGACGAACTTAAAAAATCAAAAAATCATTTGTTAACATTCAAAAAGGCATATAAAAATGGTTGCAACTATCTTATTAACTGTTTTACTCCCGGCGAAAATATTGAATTTCTTGTAAAACAACAAACATGGCTTATCGATCAATTACTGATCCTAGCTTGGAAAGAATTTATTACAAGCGATGAACTTAGTTTAATTGCCGTTGGTGGTTATGGCCGATCAGAATTACTACTTGGTTCAGATATTGATTTAATGATCCTAAGAAAACCTAAATTAAAAAAAGAACACAAAGAACAATTAGAATTATATCTAGCTTTTTTATGGGATTTTGGCTTAGAAGTAGGACATAGCGTTAGATCTCTAAATGAATGTCATCGTGAAGCAAAAAACGATATAACAATTATGACTAACATCATGGAGTCTCGATTAATTTTTGGTAATAAGATTCTTTTCAAGGAAATGATCAGAATAACCTCTCCGAAAAAAATTTGGCCTACTAATAAATTTTTTCAAGAAAAATTATTGGAACAAGAAAGACGTCATAAAAAATATAACGATACAGCATACAAACTTGAACCAAATGTCAAAGAATCTCCGGGCGGACTGCGTGATATACAAATGGTTGGCTGGGTTGCCAAACGTCACTTTGATAACATTAATTTAGAAAATCTTGTTACTTATAAATTCCTTACAACTAAAGAGTATAAGATTTTAAAAAACGGAAGAAATCTATTATGGGCGGTGCGTTTTGGATTGCATATGATTACAAAACGACGTGAAGATCGACTCCTTTTTGAAAACCAAAAAAACATAGCTGAACTTTTTGGTTTTAAAAGTAATAATAATAAAGGAATTGAAGATTTTATGAAAATGTATTTCAAAACTATTTGCGAAGTTAGTCGTTTAAATGAAATATTATTGCAACACTTTCAAGAAGTAATCATACATAAAAAGCGTAAAGAAAAAATTATAAAAATAAATTCTCGCTTCCAGAAAAGAAATAATTTAATTGAGATTATTAATAAAAATATTTTTGAGAGGCATCCGTATGCATTATTAGAAATATTTCTTCTACTTCAGCAGGATCCTTCAATTGTTGGAGTTAGAGCAACTACCATACGTTATATCAGAAAATACCTCTATTTAATTGATGATGCATTCCGAAACGATGTGACAAATAAAAGCTTATTCTTAGAAATAATAAAGCAGCCAAATCTTGTGGGGCATAAATTAAGATTGATGCATAAATATGGTGTTTTGGGTGCTTACATACCCTCATTTTCTAAAATTATAGGCCTTATGCAATTTGATTTGTTCCATATTTTTACAGTTGATGAGCATATTTTAAGGGTCATTAAAAATTTACGACTTTTTGGTGCATATGAATATAAAGAAAAATATCCGATCTGTTATGTATTGGTAAAAACAATTCCAAAACTTGAATTACTATATTTAGCTGGACTATTTCATGATATAGCAAAGGGCCGAGAAGGCGATCATTCAAAGCTTGGCTCAAAAGATGCTCTTGATTTCTGCCATAAACATGGATTTAGTGATTATGATAAAAAACTTGTTGCGTGGTTAGTTGATAATCATTTAATAATGAGTAAAACATCGCAACGTACAGATCTTGATGACCCTGAAACAATTATTGATTTTGCTAAAAAAGTTCGGGATCAAGCGCATTTAAATTATCTTTATCTACTTACAGTAGCAGATATTTGCGCAACGAACCCAGAACTTTGGAATAGCTGGAAAGAATCGTTACTAGCAAGCTTATATTATAAAACACTTCATCACTTAAGGCGTGGAAATGAAAAACCATTACTTAAAGCTGCGCGCATAAAAAATATAAAACAAGATTCATTAAATTTAATAAACAATATTGAAAAAACTAAAACTTTTAAAATATGGAAAACAGTTGGGGAAGATTACTTTTTAAGGCATAATCCAGATGAAATCGCATGGCATACTGAAGAAATTCATAAACATAAAGACATTACAAAACCTCTAATAATAATAAATAGGAAATCAAGTCGAGGTGGTAGTCTTATTTTTGTATATATGAAGGACAGGAAAAATATATTTACAATTATAACAAGGGCTATAGCAAACCTAAGATTAACAATTCTTGATGCAAGAATTATAACCAATCAAAAAGATTACACACTTGACACATTCGTAGTTCTAGAAAATGACGGGAGCCTTATTGAATCGAATGAAAGATGCAATGAAATAAAGCATAAAATTTTAAATGAGTTAAATTTATCTAATAGTTTTTCTAAAAAAAATAAAATACCTCTAAAAAGAGAACTAAAAAGTTTTTTAATGCCAACTGAAATTTTATTTGAAACAGATAAAAAAAATAATCGAACAATAATGGAGGTCGTTACAATTGATCGGCCCGGAGTTTTATCGCACATAGGCGCAGCAATGGATCTATGTGGAGTTAGATTGCAAGGCGCAAAAATAGCAACATTTGGAGAAAGAGTTGAGGATATATTTTACTTGCAGAATTATGATAATAATGCAATTTCGGATCCTTTGAAATTTGAATGCCTAAAAAAGTCAATTATAGAAACGTTGTCATAAATATGCGGCCTGAATAAATGATTGCATTTCTAATATGATAGATCGCAGATTATCAATTGCTCCAATGATGGACCGTACTGATAAACATTTTCGCTATTTCATGCGATTATTAACAAAGCATAGCGTTCTTTATACAGAAATGATTACAACAGGAGCACTAATTCACGGTAATCGCAAAGAATTTCTTAGTTTTAATTCTAATGAAAACCCAATTGCAATTCAATTAGGGGGCAATCATCCTAAAGAATTGGCCGAATGTGCTTGTATGGCAGAGAACGAAGGTTACGACGAAATAAATCTTAATATTGGCTGTCCTAGTGATCGCGTTCAAAATGGAAAATTTGGTGCGTCTCTAATGTCTAATAAAGATTTAGTTGCAGAATGTGTAAATAATATCTCTCTGAATATAACAATACCAGTTACTATCAAAACAAGAATTGGTATTGACAATCATGATTCTTATGAATTTTTGAAGGAATTTGTTGGGACGGTAAGTCAAGCAGGATGTAAGACATTTATAATTCATGCAAGAAAAGCAATCCTTAAGGGCTTATCTCCAAAAGAAAACCGAAATATACCTCCTCTTGACTATAAGCGAGTTTACAAAATAAAAGAAACCTTCCCGAACATAGATATTATAATAAATGGTGGCTTTACAAGAATAGAACAAATTAAGCCCCAATTTGAATATGTTGATGGTGTAATGATCGGAAGGGCTGCCTACAAAAATCCTTTTTTAATAGCGGCCATTGACAGTTTAATTTTTAATAACTCACAAACATTAGTAACACGCAAAAATATTTTAGAAAAATATAAATCTTATGCTGAAAAACAAATACAAAAAGGAGTGAGTCTTAGTAGCTTAACACGCCATATTATCGGTCTTTACCAAGGGCAGCCTGGTGCTCGTAAATTTCGTCAAATGCTTTCTAGTGACACATCAAAAAATAAAAATAATATTAATTTTTTTGAGGAAATTATAAAATCTATCACATAACAGATAAAGCAATAAAAAAATAACTTAGGGCAATTTGGCGAAAACTTATTTTTATGGGATTATAGAAATATATAATGCATCATAAAATTTATCAGAGGTAATTATGAACTTACTTAAATTCTCAGTTTTCATATCTTTTTTTATGTTTATCGCAAATGTGA
>CAJWJQ010000051.1:0-5273 GCA_913041905.1 uncultured Gammaproteobacteria bacterium | reverse complement strand
AATGATCCTCCAAGAACAAATCTTGAAACTTGGTTTGTGCCAGGTGGGGCAGCTGGCGCTGCAATCTACACCTTTCGCCAACCAGGAACTTATGTGTATTTAAATCATAATTTAATTGAAGCATTTATTTTAGGAGCAAAAGCAGAAGTACAAGTAAATGGTAAATGGAACGATGATTTAATGAAACAGATAAAAGAGCCAAGTGATATTGATTGGAATACTTATGAACAACATCTTTTGAGCTTGGTAGATAAATAAAATTAACCCCCATAAGGATGGGGGTTAAATCTTTAACCTTATAGGAAGAAACTAAATGTTTAAGGTATTAATTGTAATCTATTAAACTTAAAACTAATTGATCTATATCAAATACTCTGAAAAAAATTTCTGAATACAAATTCAAACTAATTAATAAAGATAAAATTAGTGCAATTATATTCATTCAGAAATTTTACTTATAACATTTTAGCCAATTGATGTTATTAAAATAATAACAAATAAAGAATTATAGGAACAGAAATAGTTGAGAGAATTGTTGTAACCAGCACAGCGCTTGATGTTTGTTTAATAAAAGTTTCATAATATCCTGCCATTGCAAATACATTTGCCGCTACTGGTAAACAAGAACACAAAATGGTCACTTTTATCCATAACGGAGAAATATCAGAAGGAAAAAAATAAAATATACTAAATATTAGTAAAGGATGAATAATAAGTTTTAAAATTGTAATAATAGAAACGGATTGTATAAAATTATTATCAACTTTATTCCAAAGTGTAATACCTAAAGCAAACAAAGCAGTAGGAGGAGCAGCTAGAGATAATAAATTTAATATTTTATATATAAGAGAATAAACGGGTATGTGAAAAATAACAAATATAAAACCAATTAAAGCAGCAGCTAAAAGAGGATTTTTTAACATATTGATTAAAATAAAAATAAAGTTTTTATAGAATTTGGAATCATCATTTCGTGCAAAAAAAGAAGTAAGTGTTAATAAAACAATTGTATCAGCAAAAAGTATTATGCTAATTGGTAACGCTGCCTCTTCACCAAAGGCTAATATAGATAGTGGTATACCCATATACCCATAATTTGGGTATGAAGAATTTAAAGAAAAAAGCGAAGCTTCTTTATTTTTAAAATTAAGAAATATTCTTGAAAGAAAATTCGATAATAAAAAAATTATAATGGTAATAATTTCATACCGTATGATGAAATCCCATTGAAAAATATTATCATTAGAAGATTTTAATATATTTAAAAAAATAAAGGGTGGTAGGGTGACAAAAAATGCAAATTTTGTTAATGTTTTCGAGGATTTATCATCAAAAATATTTCTTGCTCTAAATAGCGTACCTAAAAATATAATAGCAAAAAATGGTATTGTAATAGATAAAACTAAAGACATTTTGTGAGTATCAATATTGAAATTTGTTAAAATTTATTTTTTTGTCTGATTTTTTGCAATCTCTGTTTAGCAATTTTTTCTCTTTCGCTAATTTCTCCCAACTCAATAATACCTTTTTTAGCGTAGTTTATATGTTCTTGCATGGCTTTTCTGGCTTTATCTGGATTACCTTTAATAATATTATTATATATTTCAGTGTGATGTTTAAGTAATAAATCTCTGTTTCCTGATCGAAAATATAAAACAGTACGATTAAAAAAAATTCCTTCATTTAACAAAGAAAATAAACTTTTCATAATATGTAGTTGAAGAATGTTGTGAGAAGATTCAGCAATAACAATATGAAAAGAAATATCCGCCCTAGCTTCTTCATCAGGATCATCATGCTTATGGGCTTCAATCATTTTTTTCATTAACATATCCAAAATTTCTTTATCATATTTGGTAGCTCTAATTGCTGCTTGATAAGCTGCTTCACCTTCTACTGCATATCTAAACTCCATAAAATCAATGGCCGGTTTGCTGTGTTTAGAAAGAAGGTACAGTAATGGTTTATTTATTCCATCTCCTAGAAAATTATTTACAAAAGTTCCTTCACCTCTTTTTGATACTAGTAAATTATTTTTTTCTAATTCTTTTAAAGCTAAACGTATATTGGGTCGGGAAATATTTAACTGTTTTGCTAAATCTCTTTCTGAAGGAAGCTTTTCATTAGGCTTATATATACCTTCAACAATTAGTTTTTCTAACTGATGAAGAGCACTAAAATAAACACCTTTATTTGCTATTTGGCTTAAAACCATACTATTTAGTCTTTTATTATAAACATATTATTTAATCTATTAATATTTCTTACTTGTACAATTGGTAAAAATATTTTACCAGTATTGGTAAAAATATTTTACCAATATATATCTCGTTTATTTATCAAAATAAAGGGATTTTATTAAAGGAGGTTAAATGAAAAAATTACTATCTATTGGATTGGCTACACTTATATCTTTTGTATTAATTGGTGCTACTCCAAGTTATGCCGATAAGGTTCTTCTTAAAGTACCTGTTTGGTTTTCAACAGCTCTTCCAAGTTTAGGATCAACTCCTAAATGGGTAGAAACTGAGTTAAACAAACTTTCTAAAGGATTAAAGGGTGGTCATGCACTTTCAATGAAAGTTTATGAACCTGGAAAATTAGTTCCGCCAAAAGAAATTCTTGAATCTGTTTCAACGGGCTCTGTTAATGCTGGTTATGTAACACCAGGTTATCTTAGAGGACAATTAGGAGACAAAGGTGGCATTCTATCAGCAGTTCCTTTCGGACCTGATGCCCCAGAATTTATGGCTTGGATTTATCATGGTAATGGTAGAGCTCTTTGGCAGGGATTATATGATGACGCTGGTTTTAATGTGCATTCTATCCCTTGTGGTATTATTGCTCCAGAGACATCAGGATGGTTTACTAAAGAAATTAATAGTCCTGCAGATCTAGCAGGTCTTCGTATGCGTTTCTTTGGACTTGGTGCACTTGTAATGGAAAAATTAGGTGTATCTACGTCTCAACTTCCAGGAGGTGAAATTGTACCAGCTCTAGAAAAAGGAGCTATTGATGCAACTGAATTTTCTATGCCTGCAATTGATAGACGATTAGGTATCAATAAAGTTCTTAAATACAACTATTTTCCTGGCTGGCATCAACCTGCTACATTGTTTGATTTAATCATTAACGGTGATACTTGGAAAACTATGACAGAAACTCAACAGCAAATAGTAGAACTTACTTGTAAGGCTGCGATGACTGAAGGATTATCTTATGGTGAGGCAATTCAGTTTGAAGCGATGAAAGAAAACGAAGCTGCTGGAACTGTAAATAAGTACTGGTCTCCAGAAATGTTAGATACATTTGAAGCTGCTTGGTTAGAAATTGTTGCAGAAATGAGTGCAGCAGATCCTCAATTCAAAGTAATTTGGGATGATCTTCAAACTTTCCGTGCGGACTATGCAATCTGGAATGAGTGGGCTTATTTGCCTCGACCAGGAACTTCACGCGATTAATTATAATTAGGTTTACTCCTGTAATCTAATTATCATGGCGAAATAAATATTTCGCCATGATTTATCATTATCAATTTTTGTTGATGGAGCATATAACTTAGTTATTAATTATAAATTTTATTCAATAGATGTCTAACACGAATCAAAACAAAAAATTTAACATTCCTATAGTTTCTTATCTAAATAAATTTGTTCAACGAATTGCTGAAACGACAGCTTGGCTGAATGTTGTTTTGATATTTATTATTCTTTTACAAGTTATATTGCGTTATGGTTTTCATAGAGGACTTGTTCCTTTAGAAGAATTGATGTGGCATCTTTACTGTATTGCGTTTATGTTTGGAATGGCTTATGCGATGACAACAGATTCACATATTCGCGTTGATCTTATTCACATTAATCTACCAAAAAAAACACAACATATATTTGAAATTCTTGGCATTCTTTTTCTTTTATTTCCCGTTCTCATAATACTGTTGGATCATAGTTTTGACTGGCTTGCTAGATCGTATAGTAATGATGAAGGGTCACAAAATCCAACAGGACTTCCAAATAGATGGATTATTAAATCAGTTATTCCTCTTACAATGATATTAATGATGATTGCTGCATTAGCAAGATTGATAGAAGAAATTATATCATTGTTATATTTAAATAGAGAACCTAAAGATTATATATCTGGAAGAGTGTCCATGTTGGTCAAATTATTTAAGCCACAATTTAACAACCAAACAAATGATAAAGATTAGGAATTAATATGGAATTTGTACCAGAGAATTATCTTGTCATAGGTATGTTTATTACCTTTATTGCTTTACTTTTTACAGGTTTTCCAGTTGCTTTTGTTTTAGCTGGAGTAGGTATTATTTTTAGTGGTGTAGCTTATCTTACTGATAGCTTTTATTGGACGATGACAGGTATTGATTACAATACTCTAAATATGCTGGTTGGCAGAATATTTGGCATCATGGACAACTGGGTCTTAATTGCATTGCCTATGTTTATTTTTATGGGTCTCATGTTAGATAAATCTGGTTTAGCAGAAAATATGATGCGTTCTATGCAAAAACTTTTTGGTAAAGTTAGAGGAGGATTATCAATAACGGTTACATTGATTGGTATTATTCTTGCTGCATCCACAGGTATTATTGGCGCCTCTGTGGTGATGTTAGGTCTTATGTCTTTACCAATTATGCTCAATCAAAAATATGATAGACCTCTAGCACTAGGAACTGTAGCGGCTTCAGGATGTCTTGGTATTCTAATTCCACCTTCCATTATGTTGGTTATAATGGGTGATCAATTAGGAGTATCGGTACTTGATTTATTTATGGGAGCAGTATTTCCTGGTCTCATTTTAGGTTTTCTTTATGTTACCTATATCCTTATTTTCTGTAATTTATATCCAGATAAAGCACCTCTGGCACGTGATCATAAAACAATTGAATTAAAAGATTTAGTTCAAGTCTTATTAGATATCATTCCTCCTGCAGGTTTAATACTAGCTGTGCTTGGATCAATATTTATGGGAATAGCTACAGTCACAGAAGCCTCTGGTGTAGGTGCTTTAGGTGCAGTTCTTATTGCTTTATTAAATAAAAAACTCAATTTTAAAATTTTAAAAGAAGTAGTGATGAATACCATGAACGTATCAGCTTATATTTTTGCCATTTTTGTTGGCGCTACTATATTTGCTTTAGTATTAAGACTATGTGGAGGGGATGAATTAATTGAAACAGGACTAGTAAGTTTAGGTTTTGGTCCTTACGGACTAATATTATTTGTTATGGCTGTAGTTTTTTTTCTTGGATT
>CAJWJQ010000050.1:0-5471 GCA_913041905.1 uncultured Gammaproteobacteria bacterium | reverse complement strand
TATCGTATATGACCTCAGGAATGATTATAGCAATACTTATAGAAGGTGAGAATGCTATAGCAAAATATCGTCAACTTATAGGGTCTACAAACCCTAATGATGCAGAAGAAGGAACTATAAGAAAATTATATGCTATAGATGGAAGACGTAATTCAGTACATGGATCGGATAGCAAAGAAAATGCTATGACAGAAATAAAATTCTTTTTTACTTAATGCATAATTTATGAAAAGAAAAATTATACAATCCATTAAAGGCTTTAATGATATTTTACCAGATAAAATAGGTTTATATTATTTTATAGAAGATGCTATAAAACAACTTTCATACCAATATTGCCTAAAAGAAATAAGAGTTCCTCTTATTGAAAAATCAGATCTTTTTAACAGATCTATTGGAGAAGAGACTGATATTGTAACCAAAGAAATGTATGAATTCACTGATAAGAATAAAGATTTAATTTGTTTGCGACCGGAAGGAACAGCATCTATTGTTAGATGTGCTATGGAACATAATTTAATTTATGATAGGGGAATAAAAAAACAAAAATATTGGTATTATGGCCCTATGTTTAGACATGAAAGACCGCAAAAGGGAAGGTTTAGACAATTTATGCAATACGGCGTTGAGTTTTTTGGATATTTGGATACCAATAGTGACATAGAAATCATAACACTTGTTAATCAACTTTTTAATAATCTTAACCTTAACAATATTTCATTGCATATTAATTCTCTTGGAGATAACAATGATAGAAATAAATATAAAAAAATTATATTTGATTATTTAAATAAATTTAAAAAAGATCTAGATGAAGACCAATTAAAAACATTATCAAAAAATCCTCTTAGATTATTAGACAGTAAAGATAAGAATATTAAAAATATATTAAAAAATATTCCATCATTAATTGACTCTATTAATGAGGATTCAAAACTAAGATTTGCAACGTTAATAAATAAACTTGATGAGTTAAAGATTAAATATACAATTGATAATACTATAGTTAGAGGATTAGATTATTATAATGATACTGTTTTCGAATGGAAAACCACTGAACTAGGGAGCCAAGATGCCATTTGCGCTGGAGGCAGGTATGATTCGCTTGTAGAAAAAATTGGGAATGTTAGTGTTCCTGCAATAGGTTTTGCGGTTGGGATTGAAAGAATAGTCGAACTAATAAAAAACGATACTCATATAACTAACAAAAATCTTGAAATACCTATAATTAATATATCAGAAGAAAATGATGTATTTTGTAGTAAAATTTCGACAGAGTTAAGAAAACAATTTTCATATATTTCATTTTATAATACAGATTCGTCTTCTAGCTTGTCATCACAGTTAAAATTATCTAAAAAATTAGATTCTCCATTTGTAATAATAATTTCCAATAAAAGTAAAGATGATAATATGTTCACAATTAAATATTTTAATAAAGAATCTGATAACAATTTAACAAAAGAACAATTATTTGAATTTATAAAGAGGATAAAGTGAATACACAATACACTGACGATGAAGATAAGCTAGTTTCTTGGATTAAAGATAATTATAAGAGTTTAATTGCAGGTATTATTCTGGGTTTTATTTCAATATTTGGTTATAAATTTATAACTGATTCAAATTCAACATTACAACATGAAATATCATTTAAATTTGAAGAAGGTGTAAAACATTATAATAATAATAATTTTACAGAACTTTATAAAATATCAGATAATTTTACAGATGAATACCCAAAAAATATTTATACAAACATGTTAAATTTTTATGCAGCTAAAGCTTACCATGAAGATGGAAATTATGATAAATCATTAAAGAAACTTAAATTAGTAGCTAACAATGTTGAATCATCAGAATTAAAAAAGTTGGCAGAAATAAGAATAGCAAGAATTTTAATCTTGCAAAAAAAATATAATGAAGCAGAAAACTTTATAAAATCAGATAGTGGTTTTAGTCAAAACCCGTTAATGAATGAATTACTTGGCGATATATCATATACTAAAGGTGAAATGAAACAAGCTATAGAGTATTATGAATCTATATTACAATCAGATCTACCGCCAAATAAAATTAAAATTATTGAAAGTAAAATTAATTCCATAAAATGATTAACTATAGAATTTTAATATTTTTTTTATTTGCTATTTCGCTTGTAGGGTGTTCTACAAACCCAGCTAAAACTATTGGAAAATTATTTCCAAAAGTAACTGAAAAAGCTATTTATGATGAAACAATAGAAGAGAAATCAAATAAAGAAGTAGAAAAATCTTTTTTTAGTAATCTAATTTTTTGGGATACTTCAGAAAATAAAAGAATTATAAATCTTGACCCTGATGTTATCTGGTCTAATGACATTGGAGAATCACAAAATTTTGCATCATCTATTTTACAACCTACCTATGATAACAAAAATACTATTTATACAATAGATACCGATGGTTTTATTACGTCAACTAATATTGAAACTGGTGATGAAAACTGGAGTTATAGCCTTGATATAGATGTTACGTCAGGATTGTTAATTCATAATAACCACCTGTTCTTTGGTGCAAGTGACGGAGTTTTTTATGGTTATAAGATTGAACACTTTAATCAAGATATTAAATATCTAGATAAATTGAATGTAATGAATGTATTTGATAATTCAGATATACAGCCTGACATGATGATTCAACTAAAAAGTGAAGCAGTATCCCCAGCAATTGGCGTTGATCATTTAGTCTATATAAAATTAAGTGATGGCGACACAGTGGCAATAGATTATGAAAAATCATTTATTGAGTGGATTCACCAAGGTAGAAATATTCCACTTAGCATTAAGGGAACAGCAGCAATTTCATATGATTATGAAAATGTTTATGTTGCAAGAGATGATGGTAATTTAATTTCGTTATCGCATGATACAGGCAAACTTAATTGGTTAATTTCTATATCACCAAAATCAGGTAGAAATGAGCTTGAATCTTTACGCGATATTGAAATGTCTCCATTAATTAAAGATGGGGCGCTTTATGTAGGATCTTACCAAGGTAATTTGATTTCCGTAGATATAATATCTGGTAATATTATTTGGATTACACCAATATCAATTTATGCGAACCTAGGAATTGATGACTCAAATATATATGCATCTAGTAATGATGGAATAATCTATGCTATTGATCGCTATAACGGAGATAAAGTATGGCAAGCACAATTTAATAAAAACACATTATTTTCTCAGCCCACAGTCTTTAATAATTATATTATTACGTTCTCAACAAATGGCGATTTAATTGCACTTGATAAATCCAATGGCAATACTGTACATTTTGAAGAATTGTTAGATGAAATTGATTATCAATCTAACGTCCTTTTCATCAATAAAACTCTTTATATCGTTAGTAAAAATGGTAGACTCAATGCAATTAAAATAAACTAGTTGTATTGAATAATGGAAGAGATGATTGCTATTGTTGGCAGAACAAATGTAGGAAAATCACTACTATTTAATAAATTAATACAGAATAAGAAATCACTAGTAATTGATTTTCATGGTGTAACTCGTGATATCAATACTGGCTACCTAAACAAGGGAAGCAATAGCGTTCTAATTCATGACACAGCTGGAATACAAGATAAAAACAATAAACTGCAAATAGAAAGTTTTTCTAAAACCTCTATATCAATAAAAGACTCTGCGGCAGTATTGTTTATGGTTTCAGCTTCTGACGGTATAGTTAGTGAAGATTATGATATTTGTAAAACACTAAGAAAGTTAAATAAAAAAATTATTCTTATCGTTAACAAGATTGATTTATTAAAAAAAAATGAGACTGCAAGTGATTTTTATAAATTAGGAATTGATAATATATATTTTATATCTGCTAAGAATAATATTGGAATAGAAGATATTAAAAAAAAAATATTTTATTTAATAAAAGCAAAAAGCAAACCTTCAAATGATATCTATAGAAGAATATCTGTAATTGGTAAACCTAATTCAGGAAAATCTACATTAATCAATACTCTTATTAATTCAGATAGATTAATAACTTCTGATAATGCAGGGACTACAATAGATTCAATTGAAATATTATTTAAATATAAAAAAAAGAATTTTATTTTACTAGATACTGCCGGTCTAATGAGAAAATCTAAGACTAATACTATTGTGCAAAAATATAGTATTGTTAATACAATTAAATCTATTAATGAAACAGAAATTTGTTTATTTATCATTAGCTCTATAGACGGCATTACCAAGCAAGATAAGACAATATTAAATCTTATAATTAAATCAAATAAGCCATTTATTATTGTTGCAAATAAGATAGACGCTCTATCTAAAGAACAAAAAAAAATATTGAATAAAAAATTAGATTATTTTAAAAATATAACTTTTAATGCATCTATTGTTTTGATTTCTGCAAAAAAGAAAAAAAATATAAAAAATTTATTAGATAATATTTTACACATTTCAGATTCTCTGCATAAACAATATAAACCATCTTATCTGACAAATATTTTAATAGAAGCAACAAATGAACATCAGCCACCAGTTGTTAATAATAGACGTATAAAGTTAAAATTTGCACAACAAGTTAAAAATACCGATCTAATGATTAAAATCCATGGCACAAAAACAGATGCCATTAGCAAATCTTATGAGAAATATTTAAAAAATTTTTTTATACATAAGTTAAATCTCGTAGGCATTCCTTTGAAGATTATTTTTACTAAACAAAAAAACCCATTTGAATAAATGGGTTTTTAAGAAATTTATAAATATATAATTAGCCAGCTGTTTTAGGGCTAATCACATTTTTTACTTCTGATATACTGTTAGCTGGAAAACCACCAGTTTCTGCATGCTTTTTGATAAGTTCTTCATTATCTGCGTTATATACGCAATAAACTTTATCGCCAGTAACATAACTATGTTCCCATTCTATACCAGTACCCATGTCTTTTAAGATACCGCATGACTTTTGAGATATTCCTTGTAGGTCTTCTGCCGATAAATCTCCAGCCCCAGGAATTTCTCTTTCTATTACATATTTTGGCATTTTATTTACCCTCCTTTAAATGTATTCTCTATTTTGCTATTTATTTATTCAACGTTCAAGAGAAAAGTGTCTTATTATTTTTTTATCTATAAACATTGAAGGGTTTATATAAACATTATTTAAGATAACAGACCAGTGCAGGTGAGGACCCGTAGACTTTCCAGTAGATCCAATTTTTCCAATAAAATCACCTTTTTCTATAAGCTGATCATTTTCTACTAATATTTCATCCAAATGAATAAAAATACTTTTTAAGCCTTTGCCATGATCCAAATAAACAAACTTACCATTGTAATAATAATTACCGGTTAGTATGACTTTTCCAGAAGACGGCGCTGATATCAACACACCTTTTTTGGCAGCTAAATCTATACCATTGTGAAACCTTCCTTCTGTTCCATTGTAAAATCTTCTTGT
>CAJWJQ010000049.1:0-5709 GCA_913041905.1 uncultured Gammaproteobacteria bacterium | reverse complement strand
ATTGTGAAATTTGGAGAGAAATATAAACAATGGAATGCTGCTTTTGATGCAGGTTATGCTTCAGCGTTAAATAAATCAATCATTGTCATTCACAATGATGAGCACCAGCATGCGCTTAAAGAGGTAGACGCATCTGCAGCTGCAGTTGCAAAAGATCAACATCAAGTTGTTAGAATATTAAAGTATATTTTAGATGGGTCACTATAATTTAGTAACGGTAGAATAAAATGAAAGGTACAGTTTTTGAGAGAAAGGTTTGGGAAGAATTAAAAAAAATTCCTCTAGGCACGACTAAGTCATATAAGCAGATTGCAAAAGCAATTGGGCGCCCTAATGCTTCTAGAGCAGTCGCAAATGCTTGTGGCAAAAACCCAAAACCTATCGAAATTCCTTGCCACAGAGTAATTAAATCTGATGGCAGCCTAGGAGGTTACAGTGCGCAGGGCGGGGCAGAAACAAAAAGAAAATTATTAGAATTAGAAAAATGAGAATATATATAATTTGGTTGACTGGTGTAATACTGTGGAATTTTGGAGTTCCAGATGCATCGCCGATAGAAGATGTAGTAGTTGCAATGCTATTGTCGGTTTTAGTCATATGGTTAAATAAAATTTTTAACAAGGAACTATTTTAAAATAAATAATAGTAAATGTTTATTTTGTTATACTTAACAAATAACAATATGAAAAAAGGAATAATTAATACCTATGACAGATAAAGAAACAAGGATCATCATAAGAGAAAAAGCGCAGAACTATGGTGTTTTAAGTATCGTTTTTGGGTTTGTTGGTATTTTTATTTTTTCAATTATTTTTAGTCCTATAGCCTTCATATTAGGAGTATTGGCAATATCAAAAAAAGAATATGTTGCAGGATTTATTGGAATAATATTTTCAATTATTGGGGTTTTAACATCCCCTATTTTGATGGCTTTACTCAATTTACCAATAGTTTTTCTTGATTTCCCAACAATAACTCATATTAGGCACGGCACGTATCTTTAGAATTATTACATGATAGATATTGTAAAAAAAAGAGTTATAGATTGGAATTTACAACTGAGAAAAGAAAAAGACTTTAATATAAAATTTGGAACAAATCTAACTTTAAGTGAAGTGAAAGAATTAACAGGCTCGTTTAGAAGGTTTTCTGATAAAAGCTTAGATGACATTGGTAAAAATAAATTAGAGTTATGTGAAAAATTTTATTTATCCTTAGATCAACATAAACGTAACCAATACATTGATATTTGCAGGAAGAGAAGTGCTGCTTTTTTTAAAACTGGCAAGGAACCAAAAAAAACTAAAAATAGCCCTAATGATAGATTAGATTTTAATAACTTAGACCAGCAATTAAAAATATTTAAAGAAGAAAATAACTGGGATATGCTTGTTATCTAAAAGGCTTATAAAAAGATTTTGTTGCAATCTCTAACATTTCTTTATCTCCTCTGGTGTCTCCATAAGCATATATATGATTATAAACTTCAAGATTATAAATAAGTTTTATTCTTGCAACTTTTTCAGGGCCAAAGCAATTATTGCCAATTAAGTTTCCTGTTAATTTATTATTTTTTATTTCAATTCTTGTAGCAATTAAATCTATGTTATTCTTGGTGCACCAGGGTTCAAGCCAGTAATCTATTGATGCAGAGACAATTACTACTGCATCACCATTTTTTTTATGCCAAAAGATCTTATTTAATGCCTCTTGTCGGATAATTAATTTTATTTTTTCAAATGAAAATGATTTAGATTTTTTTTTAAACTCATCTGCATCCATATTTTTAAAAAAATAACTAAATACTGATTTTTTAATATTTTGATTGGAAAGTAATTTTAATTTATAAGCTACTATTTTAGGAGATAATATTAGCACGCCTAAAAAAAATTTTATATCTCCAAAACAATATCTTATGAACATAATAAAACTATCTTGTTTTGTAATTGTTCCGTCAAAGTCAAAGAATGCAATTTTCATTAAATATTAGTTCTTTTGAAAATAAACTCAGGAATATTTCTAACGATAAACATAATATATTTCCAAAACCATTTTGTGTAAATAATATCTTTTTTTGACTGTTGTGCTTTATAAATGTCTTTAGCTATTTCTATCGGCTGCGCTGTTAATTTGCGTGGCAAATTTCTTTTTTCTGAAATCTTTGAATATATATAACCTGGTTTTACTGTTAATACATGCACTCCATTTTCATATAGCCTATTTCTTAAGCCACTTAAATATGCCGAAAATGCAGATTTAGAGCTTCCATATATATAATTTTTTCTTCTACCTCTGTCTCCTGATACTGAGCTTACTCCAATAATAAAACCTTTCTTTCTGTTCTCCATATCATGTGAAATAATATTTAGGATAGACATCGGGCCAGCATAATTCACATTTACGGACCTATATGTTAAATCCCAGTCGTACATTGCATTTTTTTGTTCCGGGTCGTAACCAGTCACTATAATAACGCCATTTGGTTTTTCTTCTAATGAATTATAAAAATCAGGGTGTGTGTTAAATTTTTCTATATCTAATTCTTTAAGACCAATATTTATATTATGGTTTTTCATTAAATCATTAGCAAAATCTTTAAGTTTGCTAATATTTCTACCTGCTAGATATAAGTTATTTCTCTCTTTTGCATAAATTTTTGCAAGTTCTTTCGCAACTTCGTTTTTAGCCCCAATAATTAATATATAGCTCATTACAACATCGTGGTTAGTTAAATAATACCTAGTTAGTTTACCGCAAACTAGATATTCATAAAACTTTATTATTATAGCCAAAAGCTTGAAATGAACATTTATAGGCACATACTTAAAGAAAGGGAGAGAATTATGTTATTATCAATTTTTACTTTTTTTTTCTTAGTTTGGCTATTTTGTTGTGCTTTTAAAGATAAATGAGATTAAGGATGAGAACAATACTAATTACACTGCTAAGCGTTGCGACTTTGAGCTCTTGTTCTAATAATAGTTTTATAGATAAATCATTATTGTGTAGCACTAAAGACTTCCCTGTTAAAGGTGGTTTTAAATTTATTTCAGATAAAACTCTTGTGAAATATAATATTCTTTGGGATCATGCTAAAAAAACCGAGTTTGTTCATAAAACTTTACACTGTTATCTCATAGCTAATAATGAAATAGCAATATCCTCAAGAGACGAAACTCATAATTGTGGTCTTTATGACAGCTTTATTAATATTGAATCATTAATCTATAGCATACCAAAACCCGATAATATATTAACTGCTAGTTGCGGGTATTACGATAAAGATTTAGAAAAAAAATTATCACAAAGTATTAATAAATCAAACATATGAAGCTACCTTATTTTTTAAGAAATTTTTTATTTAATGTAATTAGAAAACAGAAAGAAATATTCCCTAAAATTCTTTCTATTGAATTTACTAGTGCTTGTAATGCAAAATGTATTATGTGTCCCCAACCGGATATGGATAGAAAGAAAGAAAACATGTCTTTTGATACTTTAAATAAAATTGTAGAAGACTGTAAGAGCAAGCCATTAAAAAAAATAAATTTATTTTGGATGGGCGACTCTACAGTAGATAAGAATATGATTGAAAAAATTAGAATTATTAGAAAAAATTTACCAAAGACAAAACTTTATTTATCAACAAACGCACAATTATTGTCAGAAAAAAGATCAAGAATTTTATTAGATGAAAATTTATTAGATGTTATTAATTTTGACATTGATGGTTTGAATAAAAATACATTTGAAGGAATAAGAGTGAAATTAGATTTTGATGTTGTAACCTCAAATGTAAAATATTTTTTAAATTATAAGAAAAAAAATAATAAAAAACTACCTGAAACTAGAGTAACTATTATTGATATGAGGCCAACTAAAGATGAGATTGAAGAATTTGTTAAATATTGGTCTCCATTAGCAGATAAAGTAGACATAAATCATTATAATACCTGGGGTGGTACTCAAGATGAATTAAATTATGATGATAATCATCAAGACCCGAAACATCAAGACAAGCTAAATCAAAGCCAAAACACAAATTTTGATTTTGCGTGTACACACCCATGGGAGGAAATGGTTATTGGTGCTGATGGAAGGGTTGGCCTATGTTGTTTAGATCATGAATTACATGAACAAGTTGGTGATGTCAGAGAAAATACTATAGAAGAAATTTGGCAGGGCGTCAAAATAAATGAGTATAGAGAAAAACAAATTGCTCTTAACTACTCTTCAATAAAAAGCTGTAAAGATTGTAATGCTCATACCTATCAAAGTGATAAATTATGGGCTAAGTTACAAAGACCATAAATTTATGTTTCTTCACTAATAGATGTATTTATTGTAAAGTAACAATACTTAGGAATTTGAAATGAAAAATAACTGGTCTAATTTAGAAGCTAAAAAATATATCAAGAAATACCAAGGCTTGGGTTTTTCTGAAGATGTAGCCTTAAGAGTATATACTACTCATCTATTAGGCAAAAATAAAAAATTAGTTTTACATGGGGGTGGAAATACTTCGGTTAAGACAACCGAAAATGACATTGACGGTAAAAAGTATAATGTTTTGCGTGTTAAAGGAAGTGGTTGGGATATGGGAGATATTGAGCCAGATGGATTACCTGCAGTAAAAATAGAACCATTGTTGTCAATGTTGCATAAAAAAAACTTGTCAGATGAAGACATGGTTAGTTTTCAAAAACGTAATTTATTAAATATAAACTCGCCAAACCCATCTGTAGAAACTTTTCTTCATGCTTTTTTGCCGCATAAATATGTTGATCATACACACGCTGATGCAATTTTAAATATTACTAATAGACCAGATGGTATTAGATTATGTAAAAAGATTTTTGGAAACAAAGTTGGCTTTGTTCCATATATTATGCCAGGTTTTTTACTTGCTAAAAAAGTTTATGATATATATAGAAAAAATATAAATGTTAATACGCTTATTTTGCTAAATCACGGGATATTTACTTTTAGTAATGATGCAAAAGAGGCGTATAAACTTATGATTGATAATGTAACTATTGCAGAAAAAACTATCAACAAAAGCAATAAGAAAAAAATCAAACAACTTAAAAACCCTTCTCTTAAATTAAATGCATCAGATATTGCGCCAGTAATTAGAGGATTATTAACTGATGACAAATCTAATAAAACATTCATCATCAATCATAGAATAAACGATGACATAAAAACCTTTATGAATGGCGTTGATGTGAACAGATACTCTCAAGTGGGGACTATTACACCAGATCATGTAATAAGAATTAAACCATACCCTTTGATTATTGATTTAAAAGATAATGCAAATATAGATAGTTTTCATAAAATAGCTAAAACTTCTATAAAAAAATATGTAGAGAAGTATAAATCATATTATAAAAAATACTCTAAAAGGAAAAATCTTACCATGTTAGACCCTTACCCACGAATAATTTATGTTAAGGGAATGGGAATGTTTAGCGTTGGTGATAATTACAAATCATCAATAATAGCAGGAGATTTGGCAGAAACTAATGCTCGTGTTATTGCGTCTATTGAAAAATCAACAAAATACAAAACTATAAGCGAAAAGGATATTTTTGATATCGAATATTGGTCTCTAGAACAGGCAAAGCTCAACAAAAAAAATAAATTATTGGAAGGTAAAATAGTTGTAATAACTGGCAGTACTGGAACAATTGGATATGAAACTTA
>CAJWJQ010000048.1:0-5965 GCA_913041905.1 uncultured Gammaproteobacteria bacterium | reverse complement strand
TGAAAAACTTTTCCATATCCAATTAAACCATCTACATGTGGTTCAGCAAAAAAATCTGCAGATGGGGTAACTAGCAAAACGTCTGAATCTTTAACGTCAAGTGGATACTTCACGTCTATGTCAATCTCATCTTTTACATCTTCTTCAAGACCCTCCAAAGTATCTGCAAGTGCCGGTTTGGGCAAACCAAGATTATTACCGATCTTATGTACCTTTCCAATAATTTCATTACAATATTTTTGGCCTACGCCTATTGAATCCATGATTTCACGAGCTGCCATAGATATTTCAGCAGTATCTATTCCTATAGGACAAAATACAGCGCATCTTCGACACTGTGAGCATTGATGATAATAAGAATACCATTCATCTAAAACTTCTTTAGTTAAATCTATAGCTCCAACGAGTTTTGGTAAAAATTTACCAGGTAATGTGAAATAACGTCTATAGACTCCACGTAATAAATTTTGCCGCCCTACAGGCATATTATTTGGATCTTTAGTTCCTAAATAATAATGACACTTATCGGTACAAGCTCCACATTGTATACACGAATCTAAATAAACACGAAGTGATCTATATTTTTTAAGCAAGTCGTCCATTTTATCAAGAGCAACGTCTTTCCAGTTATCTACTAACTCACCAGGATATCCAAGAGTTGACTGAAATTCCTCTTTAGATTTAAATGGAGCTAAGTGCGAAGTTGCCTGATTTTTTAATTTTGGCACTTCAGGGAATTCTTTTAGCTCTGGTTTTTCAAATTCTATAATTGCCATAATCTTACCTATGATTCCAGTTTCCTAGCCCAATCTGCAATATGTCTAGAATCCCTAGAAGTATCAGTTTGGTTTCTTGTAGGACTAAAAAATAAACCTGGCGCATGCAATAATTTACTATATGGAAAAATAATCATTAAAAGTAAAACTAAACTCAAATGTAACAAAAGCATAAAATCACTAGGGAGTTCTGTCCATTTAAAATATATTAAACCCAAAAAAAACTGTTTGAGGGCATATACGTCTGTAGGAAACCATTTCATCATTAAACCTGAAATAGCAATACCAATTATCAAAATAAGCATTAAATAATCCGAAGGAGCTGATATATATCTAACTCTATCCACAAAAAATCTTCTTGCCAATAGACCAAATAATCCAAAAATCATCATATAAGCTCCATAATGGCCTGCTGCTTGTACAATTTCCCAAGAAACCCAAAACCACACTGGATCTGTAACGTACCTAAGGTGCCTAAAAAAAGCTAGTAATAATGCAAAATGAAATAACCATCCAAACAACCATGTCCACTTAGATGAATGAAATAAACTTTCAAAAAACACAACTTCTCGAAAAATACGAATTGCTACTCCTTGTTTTGTTTTAGGGGCTGGCGGCGTAGGTATTTTTAAAGGTGCTGGGATAGTAGAATATTCATATATTCTATACCCTAATCCTATAAATAATATAAAAGTTGCAAAGTAGAATAATGTTCCATATATAATGGTCACGAGCGACATTTATCTCCCTCCTCACAACTTAAGTTAGTTGAATTTAAACGCAACCTGTTGGTTTAGGCAATCCAGCAAATTTACATGCTTGTTTACCAGGACCGTAAGGAAATAATTCATAAAGATATTTGCTATTGCCTTTATCTTTTCCTAATTTTTTGCCTACAGCTTTTGTTAAAATCCTAACAGCTGGTGCAATTTGGTATTCTTCATAATATTCACGAAGGAAATTTATTATTTCCCAGTGATCATCAGATAAATCAATGTCATCTGCTTTTGCCATTACAGTTGCTACTTCTTTTTCCCAATCACTAATATCAGAGAGATATCCTTCTTCGTCCGTTTCTAATGTTTTACCATTTACTTCTATTGGCATAATGTGCTCCTTTTAATTAAAGCCAGTTTTGAACTTTTTCGTTCTCAACGACTAATTTAACAAATTCTTGATAATCTATTATCTCTATATTATTGATTAGAGAGTTTTTATCAAGTCCTCTGGCCTTTAAATCAGGGCCTAATACATAAATCTTTAAAACCTTCTGTGCATCCTTAATGCTATCTTCAAAGTTTGTGTTTTTTAAAGAACCATACACTCCATCTTCTAACAATAAAACTGAAGACCCTGATGAGGCTAATCTCAAACAAGTTTCAAGGCTATTTTTTTCAAAGGGAGATTTATTAACGGTATGTAACATTAAAAATTTAATATAACCTCGCTTTCTTCAATAAGTTTTTGCATATCTTTAGAATTAATGACTTTAACATCTACAGATAGATCATCTTTCGTTAAGCCTCTTTGTTCCATTGATTCTTTTTCAACATATAATTTTTCTACATCATACATCTCTAACGCGCCGTATGTTTTTGAAAAGTTTTTGGTATTTATGTCAGTTGTGTCTTGATTCTTTTTTAATTGAAAAACTCCATCATCAAGAAATGCTAGGGTTACATCTTGCTCAAATGCAGCACCTATAAGAACAACCTCTAATGCTTCATGCGCATATATAGTTCCATGCGGAGCTCTTCTATTAATATATAAGAATTTTTTTACTACACCACTTTCTAATTCTTCTTCCATCTAATCACCAAATGTTATTAATCTATCTGCTTGAATCCCAGCTTCTATCAACTGGCCTAATCCAGAGATTCTAAAATTTTCAGCCATATTATCTGCATCTTTTTTGTGCCTTTTCATTTCATCCGGATCAACCATACCTCTTCTCTGTGCTGCAGCAACACAAAGAACCAAATCAATTTTGTGTTCTTTAGCCAATTCTGACCATCTATTAGGTATGTGTCTATCGTCCTGTGGAGGTGTGGCTAATCTTGTTCCATTGTTAACACCATCATGATAAAAGAATATACGAAAAATTTCATGCCCTTGTTCTAATGCCGCTTTAACAAATAGATATGCGCTATCTGATGCTTGATGCTGATATGGTCCTTCATTTACGAGAATTCCAAGTTTCATAAATTGTAATTAAGTTAAAATCTTACGTACGCAGATGAGTTAAGTGTCTTTCTTCCGCCACGCCAATTATCAATATGAAATTTAGTAAACGGTAATTCAGTTAATTTAAAGAATCGTGGCCATCCAATTCTTTCTATCCAATCATTTATTCTTTCCCAATCTTTAGCATCTTCTTTATATACTTTTAATATACGTTTAACAATTGCTGTAGCCTCTGGCCATCTTGGAGGATTATTAGGAATGCCGGCGGCAACTAGTTTTTGGAAAGTCGGTTTTCCTCTAGCATTTGAATGATTTCCACCTACCCATATGGCTAATTTACTGTGCTCTGGGTCGTTTATTTGCATAGGTGGACACGGAGGATAACAAGCACCGCAACAAATACATTTTTTTTCATCAACTTCTAAAGATGGTTTGCCATTAACCATAGCCGGTCTGATAGCAGCTACAGGGCATCTTGCTACAACAGAAGGTCTTTCGCAAACATTTGAAACCAAATCGTGGTTTATTTTTGGTGGTTTTGTATGCTGTATATTAATAGCAATATCACCTTGTCCCCCACAATTTATTTGGCAACAAGAAGTAGTCATATGCACTCTATTTGGCATTTCATTACCTTTAAACTCATTGATCAACTCATCCATCATTGCTTTTACAACTCCTGATGCATCAGTTCCAGGTATATCACAATGCAACCATCCTTGCGTATGAGATATCATAGCAACACTATTTTTTGTACCTCCAACAATAAAACCTTCTTTTTCAAGCGCTTTAATTAACGGATCAACTTTATCGGCATCCTTAATCATGTACTCGATATTACTTCTAATAGTAAATCGAACATATCCATCTGCAAATTTATCACCAATATCACACAAGGTCCTAAGAGTGTAGACATCTAATATTCTTTGGGTTCCTGCTCTTACGGTCCATATTTCTTCACCACTTTTTGCAACATGTCTTAAAACACCAGACTTGGGATGTTCATGGTACTTCCAACGACCAAAATTTTTACGCATAGTTGGATGCATATATTGAAAACCATCTGGACAACCAGACTCAATTGGGGTGCGCATTTTCTTTTTTTCTTTTTTAATTTCTTCGTTCATATATATAAATATTATTAAGCAGATTCTTTTTTATTATCTGCGCGTTCATACCATTTTACGGCTTCTTGATCCCATTCATCTGTCCTTACATATGAACTTTCTCGAGGATTAGCTACCATGTTAGGGTCTACGTCAACTCCAATTCCTTCCAAGAAATTTACAAGGCCTATTCGCTCAATCATTTCACCACATCTTTCATGTTCAAGCGCATTATCGGCCCAAAAATCAATAGTCTCTTCTGCTATTTCAACAATTCTATCCCAGTCTTCCTGAGTTTCTAGTTTCATAAATGGAACAATCACGGTTCCCATAAGGTCTCCGATTTTTAAAGTTCTCTTACCACCAATAAGAATAGTCGCTCCTTTGTCATCTCCTGGATGCAAAGCTTTTGGCACAACATTTAAACAATGCATACACTTAACGCAATTTTGATTATCAATTGAAATCGTATCATCATCATTTAATGATATTGCGTTTGTTGGACAACGTGTGACAATATTATCTATCACATGTTTTCTACCCTTTAATTCAACATATTTTTTAAATTCTTTTTGATCTATTTTTATATCATCTCTCCAAGTGCCAATAACTGACATGTCTGCTCTTTCAATAGAATTCATGCAATCATTTGCACAACCAGATACTTTAAATTTAAACTTATATGGTAATGCGGGTCTGTGCATATCATCCACAAAGTTATTGACCAACAATCTATGGGCTTTAAGCTCATTAATGTTAGACATTTCACATCTTCCAGCGCCAACACAAGACATACCGGTTCTAACGCATGGCCCAGCTCCACCAAGATCAAAACCATAGTCATTTATTTCATCAAAGAAGTGTTGGGTGTTTTCTGTGCTTGATCCAATAAACATAATATTTCCTGTTTGCCCATGAAACGTAACTAAGCCTGAACCATATTTTTCCCAGCTATCAGCAAGTTTTCTTAATGAGTCTGTCGTATAATAATTACCTGCAGGAGGTTGTACGCGAAGAGTATGGAATTCTTTTGATTTAGGAAATGCATCTCCAACTTCAGAGAATCTAGGGATGATGCCGCCGCCATATCCATAGACGCTGACAGTTCCACCCTTCCAATACCCCTTTCTTGTTTCGTATGAATGTTCGAGTTGACCAAGAAGGTCATTAGTCATTTCATTTATTCTTTTTTCAGGATGGTCATCTCTTAAACGCTTAATACCACTTATAAAACTAGGCCATGGCCCATTTTCCAGATCATCAATCATTGGAGTGTCATGTTTTTTCAAAATAGCCTCCCAAAAACCTATTAAATAACCTTTATTATAGTATCATTATTTTCTAATATAAAGCTTAAGGATCAATATAACATTGAACCAAAACCTTTTACAAGTGGTAAAAATTGGTATTTTTATGGATATTTTGACTTCTACAAGTGCGGGCTATAATAGCTGGGCAAATGATAAATTAGACTCTTATACCAATAATATCAATAATCTTATGGTTGAGATAAAAAACCCTCTAAAACTCAGCAAATCTGAGAAAAAAGAATGTGTGAGAGTGATTAAAAATCAAAATATGGTTTTTTTTAATATAGAAAAACCACAAAAAAATATTGGTTTCTCATTGAAAGAATTAGCCCATCAATTTGGAATGGGCAATTATGAATTAGATTCTAAATCAGATATGTCGGGATTAACAAAAATACAGGTAGATACAAAAAAATATCATGGAGGATATATCCCATATACAAATAAGCCTCTAAATTGGCATACGGACGGTTATTATAATACAACAAAGAATCCGATATTATCTTGGTTGTTATACTGTGAAAGTCCTTCTGATAGCGGCGGGGTGAATAGGTTTATGGATCATGAAATTGCATATATTTTATATAAT
>CAJWJQ010000047.1:0-6390 GCA_913041905.1 uncultured Gammaproteobacteria bacterium | reverse complement strand
ATTGTATCATTTTGGATAGAACCAAAGGCTAAAAAGGGGATGAGAAATATAACTTTATTGATAAATCCTAACATAATCTATTTCATATGTTGCTTGATCAAATCCTGGCGCTACATATCCGTCTGTCCAGTGCCCTCCAACTGCTAAATTTAATATCAAGAAAAATGGTTTATCGAAAGGCGAATGTTGAGCTTGAAGTGGAAATTCAAAATACATTTCATCGTCTATAAAAAATTGAATTTTATCAGGAGCCCATTGAATTGCATATGTGTGAAATTGATCAAAAGGGTTTTCAATAATTTTTTCAGCTCTAACAAAATTTTCTTGACCTGTAGCCATAAAAATTGTATTTGGGATGTTTTCATATTGAGATTTATGATCAAGTGGTCCATAATGAACTGCTGATGAAATTAAGCCAGGATCATCTACAGTAGAATCTTTTACATAATCTCCATGTTCTAAAATATCTAATTCTCCACAGTAGGGCCAATCAATTACATCATAATTAGCTCCAAGTAACCAAAATGCAGGCCACATACCCTCCCAATTAGGAAGTTTAGCTCTAAGTTCTACCCTACCATAAGTAAATTCATATTTATCTTGAGTATTAATTCTTGCTGAAGTGTAATTCTTACCATTAAAGCTTTCATACTTAGCTGTAATCTTTAAAAGACCATCTTCTATTTTTATATTATTTTCTTTGTCGGTATAATACTGAAGCTCGCCATTCCACCAGCTTCCATTATTAGGGGCAACTGTTTCTATACTCCATTTATCAAGAGATATTGACCCGTCCACATCAAATTCATCAGACCATGTAAGCTCATTATTAAACACATAAGTATCTACTGGTGTATTTATATTATTACTGTTGTTGTTCGTAATTGAGCTATTATTATCTGTAGTATCTTTTGATTTGTTACAAGAGACAGCTAAAAACAGAAATAGTAATGAGAGGAAATGATTCTTTTTCATAAATTTCTTTTGAAGATAATTTTTTCCAAATCTAATAATATTTATCATTAGTACATAAAGATTTTTAATCAATGATAATTATTTTTATTCTTTTAATTTTTCTATATTTCAAAAGAATAAAAAAGATAAAGCATGCCCTCTGAATCATATGAAATTGTTCCATCATTGATTAATGGTGAATGGTTGTCAATTAATAAAGACAAGTATACTAACGTTTATAATCCTGCAAAAGGAGAAATAATATCAAAAACTCCAATGTGCGGTAATAAAGAATTAGATAAAGCTGTTGAAGCTGCAGAAAAAGCCTTTGTTTCATGGTCTAGTTTGCCTTCCAATAATAGAGCTCAAATTCTTTTTAATTACAGGTCTTTACTAAAAGATAATTTAGAAGAAATTGCAAAAATAATTTCAACAGAAAATGGTAAAACTCTAGCTGAGGCCAAAGGTGATATTCAAAGAGGATTTGAAGTTGTTGAATTTGCATGTGGCATTTCTCAACTCTCAAAAGGTGAAAGTCTAGCAGAGGTTGCACCTAATATTGATGCCACAACAATTAGAGAACCTCTTGGAATTTGTGCTGGGATAAGCCCTTTTAATTTCCCTGCAATGGTTCCAAT
The DNA here is from genome assembly GCA_913041905.1 of uncultured Gammaproteobacteria bacterium. GTDB lineage: Bacteria > Pseudomonadota > Gammaproteobacteria. Next base: position 4,798 of record CAJWJQ010000047.1, on the reverse strand, counting down.
GTGGATGTTCCCTTTAGCAATAGCGTGTGGAAATACATTTATTTTAAAACCTAGCGAAAAGGTTCCTTTAACTGCCGTCAAACTAGTAAAGCTTTTTGAAAAAGCTGGATTGCCTAAAGGAGTTTTAAACCTAATCCATGGTGGTAAAGAAATTGTTGATGGATTGTGTACACATCCAAAAATCAGTGCTATAAGTTTTGTCGGATCATCTATTGTTGGACATCATGTTTATTCTCTTGCATCACTCAATGGTAAAAGAGTTCAAGCTGGAGGTGCTGCAAAAAATGCTCTTCTAGTAATGGGAGATGCAGAACCTGATTCAACATTAAGAGCAATTATGAGTTCTTCTTTTGGCTGTGCTGGACAAAGATGTATGGCTGGTTCTTTATTAGTTGGTGTTGGTGACGTTAAAGAGTCATTAAAAGAAAAGGTTAGTGGAGCTATTGATAAACTTATTGTTGGAGACCCAATAAAAAATGAAAAAACTGAAATGGGACCAGTTATTGATAGCAACTCACAAGAGAGAATTTCAAAAATAATTGAAAAAGTAGAAAAAAACGGGGCATCACTGATAAACGATGGAAGAAAACTTATCGATAATGATGGGTACTTTATAGGACCAACTTTATTTGATAATGTTAACCCTGACATGACAGTATTCAGTGAAGAAATTTTTGGGCCTATATTGTCTATTTTAAATCCAAAAAATTTAACAGAAGCTATCCAATGGTTGAACAAATTAAATTATGGTAATGGGGCAACTATTTTCACAACTAGTGGCGCTTCAGCAAAAGAATTTAGAGCATCCATTAAATGCGGTATGGTAGGAATTAACGTTGGTGTTCCTGCTCCTATGGCAATGTTTCCATTTTCAGGTTGGAATGAATCTTTTTATGGAGACTTACATATGCAAGGATCAGAAGGAGTTATGTTTTATACTCGTCAGAAAGTTATTCTTTCTAGATGGGATGACTCATACAAAGACAAACAAGGATGGTAAAAAATAAACTATAGCTATGGCGTTAATACCACATGATGGCATTTCACTAATTTCAATTACAAGAGGATTCCTTGGAATATCAACAATATTGGTTATAGCTTACTTACTAAGTAATAATAAAAAAAATATTGATTGGAAAACAATAGGTATTGGTGTTTTAAGTCAATTTATTATTGCTATTGGTGTTATAAAAGTTGATGCAGTTACAATCTTTTTTGAAAAAATAGGGGAAGTGTTTTTAGCAATTGTAGTGTTTACTAATGAGGGATCTAAAATTCTTTTTGGAGAATTAGCTAACTCTGAAAAGTATGGAGCAATTTTTGCGTTTCAGATTCTCCCAGTTATTATATTCTTTTCTGCTTTAACATCTGTCTTATATTATTATGGGATAATTCAAAAAGTAGTTCAAGGAATGGCTTGGCTTCTTACCAAATTATTAAATATCTCCGGACAAGAAAGTCTTGCAGTAGTAGGAAATATTTTTCTTGGCCAAACAGAAGCGCCGCTTCTTGTTAAAGGATATTTAAACAAAATGAATAGATCAGAATACTTTCTTTTAATGACTGGTGGAATGGCAACTGTTGCAGGAAGTGTTCTTGCTGCATATATTGGTTTTTTAGGTGGCGATGATCCTGTTCAAAGAGTAGAAGTTGCAAAAAATTTAATAATAGCATCTGTTATGGCTGCCCCTGGAGCAATAGTAATTTCAAAGTTAATGTATCCTCAAACCGAAAAAATAAATAAAGACTTTAAAGTGAATGAAGAAATTACTGGGGAGAATTTATTAACTGCTATAACAAATGGAACAAGAGATGGAATAAAAATGGCTGTTAACGTGGGGGCTATGTTACTAGTATTTCTTGCACTTATCGCTTTAATAAATGGAATACTATTTCAAGGTGCAGATTTATTTGGCATAAACGATTGGATAAAAAACAATACTGTTTATGAATCTCTTTCTTTAGAATTAATGTTAGGTTATATTTTCGCACCTCTAATGTGGTTAATTGGAATCGCTAAAGAAGATATGACATTAATGGGTCAACTTTTAGGGGTTAAAATTGCTGCAAGTGAATTTGTTGCTTATATCGAGTTAGCAAGTCTAAAAGATCTAACTAGCGTAATCCATTTAACATATGAGAAATCTGTTATAATGGCAACTATAATGTTGTGTGGTTTTGCAAATTTTGCTTCAATAGGGATTCAAGTTGCAGGGATTGGAATACTTGCTCCTAAAAAATATAAGCTTCTAACTGAATTAGGTTTTAAAGCAATGATTGCCGGAACTCTTGTTTCACTTTTATCGGCAACTATGGTTGGAATGATTTTAGGCTAAATTACCTTGTAGTTGACATTTTTTTCCAAAACTTCATAAGTAAATAAACAGATAGAATCGAAATACCTAGAAAGGTAAAGCCTAGATTAATTTGTCCATATAGTATATACCCAATCCCAAATAAAATACTATAAACAGATGAGCTTCCAAAGACCATACATAAAATACCATTAGGGACATCCCATTTTTCTTTTGTTCCACTTATATTAATGCCATTCTCTTCTGAAACCTGAACTACTTTTTTCCATCCTGGGCCACCTGGTTGTATTTTCTTATAAAAGTTTTGTAAAGTTTCCATCGAAGACGATGGAGTCATAAAAGTTACAATAATCCATGAAATTGTAGTTAAGGTTACGCCTAATATTAACTTTTGTTCAACTGAAAAATCATTTGGGAAAAACTCAAAACATAAAGCGATTAAAAAAGAAACAATCATTGCCGTTAATTCGCTATATACATTTATCCTATACCAAAACCATCTAAGAATAAATATAAGCCCTGTTCCAGCGCCTATTTGTAAAATTATCCCAAATGCTTGAAGCGAATTATTAAGATACAGGGCAAAAAAAGCAGATACAGCCATAAGCAAAACAGTAAAGACTCTTCCAATAAAAACATAATGTTTTTCTGATTTATTTTTCACATAAAACCTTCTATAAAAATCATGAACTAAGTAAGAAGATCCCCAATTTAAATGAGTAGATATTGTTGACATAAATGCTGCAATTAACGATGTGACTAAAAGGCCTAGTAGTCCTGAGGGTAGAAAAGATATCATAGCAGGATAAGCTAAATCATGTCCAACAATTGTGTTTGGAAAAGCTTCTTGAAGAGAATTCAGATCAGGAAAAACGATAATTGATGCAAGGGCAATCAATATCCATGGCCAAGGCCTAACAGCATAATGCATGAAATTAAAAAGTAATGTTGCCCATATAGCATTTTTTTCATCCTTTGCTGATAGCATCCTTTGTGCAATATAGCCTCCGCCACCAGGCTCTGCTCCTGGATACCAAACTGACCACCACTGCACAGCTATTGGAATTATAAAGACTGCAATAAAAAGATCTCGATTCGCAAAATCAGGTATTAAACTAAGCTTAGGTATAACATCAGGGTGAGATAAAAGATTAGATAAGCCTTGAATTTGAGGTAAATTAACTATCTCATATGCAGCCCAAAAAGTTGCTCCCATTGCAAGAATAAACTGAAAAAAGTCAGTTATTAGAATTCCTCTTAAGCCACCTATAGAGCTATATGTAACAGTTATAATACATGAAATTAGAAGGGTTTGAACCGGATCTAATCCCAATAAAGCTCCACCTATTTTTATACCTGCCAAGCACACACTCGCCATAATTAAAACATTAAAAACAGCTCCTAAATAAAATGCTCTAAACCCTCTAAGAAATGCAGCACCTCTTCCGCTATATCTTAATTCATAAAATTCAAGGTCTGTTAAAACTTTTGACCTTCTCCACAGCTTCGCATATATAAAAACAGTTAACATTCCAGTTAATAGAAATGCCCACCAAACCCAATTTCCTGCAACTCCATTTGTACGAACAATATCTGTAACCAAATTTGGAGTGTCTGCAGAAAAGGTAGTTGCGACCATTGAAATTCCTAATAACCACCAAGGCATTTTTCTTCCTGACAAGAAAAACTCTGTAATGTTTTTACCAGACTTTCTTGAAACAATTATTCCTATAAGAAGAGAGATAACAAAAAATGAGACTATTATAAGCCAATCAATATTATTTAATTGCATTGTAAAACTATTATCTTAGTATAATAAAAACGGTTTATTATGCATTATAGTAAATATATAATTTATTTGGTATTTACAATATCTTTTTTTCAATTAGTGTCTGCGCAGGATAATTCTAATAGCTCCTCAAAAGGTATAAAATTATCTTCCGAACCAAAAAAGAAAAAATCATTATTAAACCCTAGTAACTTTAGTAACCCCTTTTTAAAAAAACTGAAAAACAAAGATGTAAAAGATTTTTTTCCAGATAGTGATATGAATAAAAATTCATCAGAAGACTTTATTGATAATACTAAATACTATCTGACTAGATTAAATGCTCAAGCAAATGAATCTAAAAAAAACATAAATAAGTTTAAGGTTGATATGTTTTTAGGGGAAATAAGTACTGATGGAGAACTTATTACTATTGTCTTAAGAGATCATGAATATCCAGATGGAGATATAATAGAGGTTTTAGTTAATGATAAGATTGTGTTGCCGGCTATCCTTCTTTCTGAAAAAGCAGTTGGGTTTAAACTAGATTTAAAAGCTGGATTTAATGTAATAGATTTTGTTGCATTAAACCAAGGAAGTTCTGGGCCTAATACGGCTGAAGTAAGAGTGTATGACGATATCGGAAATCTTGTAGGAAATAACCGTTGGAATCTTGCTACCGGAGTTAAAGCAACATATATAGTTTATAAAAACT
>CAJWJQ010000046.1:0-6397 GCA_913041905.1 uncultured Gammaproteobacteria bacterium | reverse complement strand
CTAAAACTGAATTGATCGTATAATACCAATACCAATCTCCAGAATATTTTTTCATCCTAATAAGCTTTACGGAATAATCTTAATTGAATTATTGTTATAACAAAAAGAATACTCATAATTATAACTCCTAGTGCTGCGGCTGGGCCTAATTTAAAATAATCAAATCCCATACCAATTGTAAGCATAACTAATGTTTTTGTTTCATTCATAGGACCACCACGAGTCATAATTTGAAATTGTTCATATGCTTGAATGGAACCTGCTATTGAAAGAATCAACGCTAAAGCAATAGATGGTCTTAACAAGGGTAAAGTAATATTCCAAATAGTTTGAAAACGTGAAGCTCCCATCAGTCTTGAAGCTTCATAATAATCATCTCGTATCGATTGAAGGCCTGCTATTAAGATAATCATTTGTATCCCAGCAAATTTCCATGTAACCATGGTATTGACAGCCCACATTGCTGTCCAACCATCTGTCCACACGCTAAGTTGTCCATCTTCTGGGCCGAAACCTATAGCCTTTAATAAGAAAATAATTACACCATACCATTCACTATATAACCAAAGCCAAACAAAGCTTGCAGTAGCAAAAGACATGACAACAGGTAAAAAATAAATACTTCTAAAAAAAGTTGTACCCCATGTTTTGACATTACACAGTAAGGCAGTTCCTATTGCAACAATGAACAACATAGGTGTTACTGTTATTGTGTACACTAAAGTAAATTTCAAACATTGCCAAAAACGTTCATCGTTAAACATCCACACATAATTATCTAGTCCAACCCATTTAGGCTTTCCAAATAAGGGCCATTTATGAAGAGACATCCAAAAAGAATTAAAAAGTGGATAAAGGAAAAAAATTGAAAGTAGTAATAAGGCCGGTAAAGTCATAAGCAGACCAAACACCTGTTCTCTTCTAAGTCTACTCATTTTATACCGGCCTTTAGCTCTATATATTAATAACCTGAATCAATTATTTTTTGCATAGCTGCAGTCTGTTCATCTGCAACGGTTTTAACATCTTCACCATTCCAAATTCTTTGATTAAACACCAACCAAGGATCCATTAGCTCCTGATAAACATAAGTGAATGGAGCTGAAGCTGCTGGTTCATTAACAGCATTTGCAAATACCATATGCTGGTCAGTCAAATAAGGATTTCCTTCAAAAAGATCACTTCTGACAGGAATACCACCATTTTTAGTGTAAACTTCAACTTGACCTTCGTATGAAAGAACATACTCGATGTATTCAAGAGCTGCTTCCTTATTTCCCGTTGTTGCAGGAATTGCAATTAAGTCACCACCGATAAATGCAGATTTAGTACTTCCGTCTTTACTCATAAAAGCCATAAAATGTGGATCAACTTTATCTAAATGATCTTTTACAACATTAATCATAAAGTTACCTGTACCAATCATTCCTATATCACCAGCTAAGAAACCATCTTGCTTATCACCCCAACCCCATGATGAAACATTTTTTGGAACACATCCAATATTGATCATATTTTGATAATGTTCATACATTTCGATTGTTTTTGGATGATTTAATTCAGCCTTTGAACCATCAAAACTTGTCCATGAACCACCATTAGCCCAGGCAACTGGCATTACTGTAAAAATTTGTCCGCCATAATTATTACCTGGCCATGCTATTAAGATTTTACCGTCTGCTGCAAATTGTTTGCATAGTTCAGTCATTTCTGCCCAGTTAGTTGGCGGGTTAGGTATAAGATTTTTATTAACAACATAACCAGAAACATCTGCTGCATTGGGTGCTGCAAAATGTCTACCGTTATTAGTACCAAGTGCTAACATCCCTTTAAGTAATTTGTCATAGTAATCTTTAGACTTTAAAAAGTCTGTCATATCTTCCAATGCTCCAATTTCAGCGTAATAAGGAACGTTAATAAGGTCGATATTTGCAACATCAACTCTTTCTCCAGAAGCTAATGCAGCAGTAAATTTAACCTGAAAGTCTGCATGTCCAATCAAATTATTAAGAGCTACAATATCTTTGCCTTCATCAGTCATTTTTTTGTTGAATCCTTCTACCATCCAATCTGACCAACCGCCCCTACTCCAAATAATTAATTCCTCAGAGAGAACAGTTTTAGAAACTGAAAAAATGGCAGAAAAAATTAATAAAATTTTTATAATATAATTCATAATTTCCTCCCAAAAATTAAATAATAAATAATCTTAATATAAGATAATAGCAAAATAATATTATAGTAAAGTAGAATCATCGATATAAGTCAAAATTAATTTTTTTTAATTGAAGAAAATTTATTTTATCTGCAAATATTTGGGTAAAAATAATATACTTATATTATAATTGCGATTCAAAATAATCTAGTTAATAATGACTAATTTATTTTGGATAGAAGAAGTGCTTCCTCCCCATGATCTTGAAAGTCATAAACATATAAAAAAAGCTACACCTTGGCAAAAATGGTCTACAGGTGAACATATAAATTCTCGTTATGGATTTCGTAAATTAATCGAAGATAGATCTGTTGATATTTTGCAACCTGATTTAACTTTAGTTGGTCTAACTGAAACACTTCGAATTGCAGCAATGGCCTCTGCTTATGATATGATCGTTATACCTCATTGCAGTGGTGTTTATGCTTATAATTTTGGAATTACATATACCATAACACCTTTTAACGAATTTATTAACTTAAGTCCTAAAGGAGACAAAATTGTTCCTATATTTGGAAAAATTTTTAAAGATGAGCCTATTCCAAATAATGGTGAAATTGAATTAACAGACAAACCTGGTTTTGGTGTTGAGTTCAATAATGAAGTAGAATTAGAAGAAATATAAATGATATTTAATAAGTGGCTCTTCCGCCACTTAAATCAAAAACTGCTCCAGTAGTAAACGAATTTTCTTCAGAAGCTAACCAAGATACCATAGAAGCTAATTCTTCTACTTTCACAAATCTATTTCTGGGAATTTTAGAAAGCATATAATTAATATGTTCTTCGCTTATTTGATCAAATATTCTTGTTTTGGCAGCTGCAGGTGTAACACAATTTACAGCAATATTATACTTTGCTAATTCTTTCCCAAGTGATTTTGTTAAAGCAATGACACCAGCTTTAGCTGCACTATATGGCATTGCATTAGGATTGCCTTCTTTACCTGCAATAGAAGAAATATTAATTACTCTTCCATAATTTTCTTTAATCATATGAGGAATAATTGAATGACAACAATAAAATGTACCTGTTAGATCTATATCTATAACTTTTTGCCATTCATCTATTGGATATTCCCAAGTTGTAAAATTTGGGCCTGCAATACCTGCATTATTAACGAATATATCTACTGATTTAAAAAAATTTATTGTCTCTGCCGTAGCCTTTTCTACATCTTGATAATTAGTAACATCTACTTCAATTTTTAAAATATTACCATCTAGTGATAATATATCTAATACATTTTTATCGATATCCCAAATAGCAACATTTGCACCCGAAGCAATAAATCTTTTAGTAATTGCCAATCCAAATCCTTGTGCACCACCAGTTACAACTGCATTTTTTTTATTTAAATTAATTTTATTCATAAAAAATATTTTTTATTTAATTGATCTATTTTAGTTGCCAATATGAAATCGTTTATAGAAAGACCTTTAATTACATGAGTATATATCATAATTAAGCAATATCCCCAACCTAAAGAAATATCAGGATGATGCCCCTCCTCTTCAGCTAAATCACCAACCAGGTTTGTAAATTGTATAGACTTTTTAAAATTCTTAAATTTAAATTTTTTAAATATCATTTCCTTGTTATCATTTAACTGCCATTCATTTAATTCAGATAATTTCTTTTGAATTTCAACTAATGAAAGTTTCGGGGTTTTACATGAACAAGGTTCACATTTTAATTTTGTTAATGAAGAATTATTCATTTAATATATTTTGCACCTATTTGATTTAATTCCATAGAATAAAGAGAGCTTGTAGCTGTTACATATAAAATATTACCTTCTTTTCCTCCAAATTCTAGATTAGAGACTAGCTCTGGAACTAAAAGTTGACCAATGATTTCACCTTTGGGATTAAAACATTTTATTCCTTTCCCAGCACTGGTCCATATATTTCCGTCTTTATCTGAACGGAACCCGTCCGAAAAGAATGGTTTGAAATCATAAATTGATTTTTTATTAATTAAGTTATCAGCTTCATCTAAATCATAGACATATAAATGCTTAACATCCTCTCCTGTATCAGCGATATATATTTTTTTTTCATCTGGTGAGAAAGCTATTCCGTTTGGTCTGTCCAGGTCTTTTAACACTACTTCAAGGTTTTTCGAGATTGGATCGTATCTGAATACATAGCTACCTCCATATTCTTGTTCGCCTGGATAACCCTCGTAATCTGATAAAATTCCGTATGGTGGATCAGTAAACCAAATAGTACCATCTGTCTTTACGACAACATCATTTGGAGAATTAAGTTTCTTGCCCTGATATGAATTAACTAAAGTTGTAGTATTAACATAATCCTTTGTTCTATAAATACATCGCCCCCCATGGGAACATGATATTAAATTTTCATCATTATCTAGTGCATTCCCATTACAAAAGTTTGATGGATTGCGAAACTCACTAACTTTTCCGTTCATTAGTTTCATCATCCTATTATTGGGAATATCGCTCCAAACTAACATTTCTTTATGGGGAATATAACACGGACCTTCAGCCCATAAAGTTCCTGAAAATTCTTGTTTAAAATTATGATTTAAAATAAAGTTATTAAATAGATCTAAATTTTCAACAGGCTCCATAATAGTATTTTTAAAATGATAGGCTGCATTTTTTGGCTCTTCTTCTGGGGGTAAAAATTTTTTAATATTCATTAAAATTAAAACTTAATCTCAATTCCTTTTTTTCTTGGCTCATAATCTATCAATTGACTTGGGAAATCCGATGCTCTTAAATTTACATTACATTGCTCTTCCAATATTTTTACTATACTTGTACTAAAAGATCTTTTTCCATACTTCTCGAGTCCTTCATTAAATATTTTATTCATTAATTTACTAATCGCAGCAGGAATATTAAATTTATCCGTTAATTTATCAAATAGACCAACATCTTTACAAGCTAAATCCATTGTAAAACCAACATCATAAGAGCCATTTAAAATAACCTGAGATTCAGTTTCATGAACAAAGCTGTTTCCAGAACTGATACGAATTCCATGATAAGCTGATTTTAAATCTATTCCATATTTTTTGCATACCATTAACGCCTCGCCTATAGATAATAAGTTTATAGAGGCTAAATAATTAGTTGCTACTTTTAGTGTAGAGGCGTTTCCTAGTTTACCACAATATAAAACTTGAAAACCGATCTCAGATAAAATTGGAAAAGCTCGATCAAAGTTCTCTCTTTTACCTGCAGTTAAAACACTTATGTTGCCACTTTCAGCCCTGTGTTGACCGCCAGTTACAGGTGCCTCTAAAACATTTGCCCCCTTTGATTCAATTAATTTTGATAATCTAATCATTTCTTTTTCATCTGTAGTACTCATCTCTATCCACAAATGTTTATTGTTAATATTTTCAATCATACCTAATTTACTTTCAACAACTTCAGTTACTGCTTGTGGTGAAGGTAGACAGGTAATAATCAAAGAAGTATTATCAACTATTTCTTTTACACTGTTTTTCCATACAGCGCCTTTATTAACTAATTCATTAGATGTACTTTTGTTTAGATCGTAGATAAATAAATTGTAGTCTGCTTGAAGAATATTGTTGGCTAACTTTGAACCAACATTTCCAAGCCCTATAAAACCAATGTTGTGATCAATCATATAGTTATTTCCAAACCATCATAGCCAGGCATAACATTTCGCGGACACAAATTTAATAATTCCTTTTCATCAATCAGAGCTGTCATATGTGTAAAAATTGTTTTTTTAGGTTTTAGATAATTAATAAACCCCATAATTTCATCAAAACCTGCGTGTGATGGATGTGGGTCCCAACGAAGCAATCCAACAACCCAAAGATCTAAATCTTTTAATTTATCAATGTCATTATTATAGAATTTTTTAATATCTGTAGAATATGCAAAATTATCAATCCGATAAGTTTGAGCATCAATAGAACCGTGGTTATGCTTGAATGACTCAATTTTAATATTGTTTATTTGAAATTCATTTTGTAATGTATTTAATTTCATAAAGTGTCTGTAATCTTTATCGCCTTTGAAAATATATTTATAACAACTTAATATTTCTTTTTTCATTTCAGTAGGTGCGAAAGCAGGTATAATAATTTTATCATTAATTAATGATATAGCTCGCATATCTGGAAGACCGGATGTATGGTCAGAGTGTCCGTGCGTAAACAAGACAG
>CAJWJQ010000045.1:0-6485 GCA_913041905.1 uncultured Gammaproteobacteria bacterium | reverse complement strand
ATTTCAAATAAAGTTTTTAGATAGAAATCTATAAAATTATATTTTGCATTATTTGATTTAACATAATTTTTAGTTAATTTTTTATCTTTTATAAAAAGAGTACCTCTTTTTATATTTTTACCAAAACACTTGCCAGCTATTCCTTTTATAATCACAGTTCCAGATATCATTTCATCGCAAGCATAATCACCTATATTACCCTCAATAACAACAACTCCTCTTCTCATTCTCTGTATTGAATTGTCACCAACATTGCCTTTTACGTAAATCAATCCATCCTTAATACCCTCGTTAGATGCATTTGGTTTACCACAAAAATATTTACCCACACTTCCAAAAATCATAATACTCCCACCTTTTAAACCTGAAGCAGTATAATCTAAAGTATTGCCATATAAGGTTAATTCACCATTTACCATATGCGCACCAAATGCATAACCAACATTACCATAAACTTTTATTGATAAGTCCTCTATATTTTTACCTATATTATCCATTAAGCTTGATGCTTTCTTAATAATTATATTTTGTATATTAGATCCACTTATATTAAATAACTCCTTTAACATCATCTCTTTGCTTCCATATATGATTTTTTTATTTTTAAGTTTTGTTAGAGATTTTAATTTATTAAAATCAGATAAAAATGACATATCTAATCTATAAGATAATTTATGTTTTAACTGTAAAACTAAAGGCCTCATTTCATTATTTTTCTAAGCTTGAAATGATATTGTCCAAGTTTACCACCATAATTTCCTGCAGATATTGAACAGATATCTTTTTTTATTTTTGATTTAGATATACTCTGAATGCATTTTTTTATAGCTATACTAATGTCAGTTTCGCTTAATCCGTTTATAACAATTTCCATAACACAATTGGCATCATTTGCTAGAGTACTCCCTGTAATACTTTTTAAAGTTGGACAGAAAGCATCATTTGTTGAAGCAATTAAAGCTTTGTATTTAGAGCCTACCTTGGAACCTGATCTAACAACGCCTCCAGGAAAAGGTGTTATTACATTTAATTGATTTTCTATTGATTTTACTGCTATTTCACAGGCTTCGAGACAAGATTTTCTATTCTTGCTTAAAATTAAGAAATTACCACCTCCTATAGCTGAAACTCTAGATGTACTTTCTTCACACAGAAACTCTCCATCCATTACTGGTATTCTCCAAAATCTTTTACCTCCAATTTTTTTTGAAATTTGGTATCCATCTCCAAAATATCTAATATTTTTTCCAAGCGGTATAATGTCTTCTCCATCTATACCGGAAAAAACAGCGGTAGTAGGGCATGTCAAAATACATTGTCCTACCCTAGTCTCTAATTGTTTTTCTAACTGAGACCTAGACATAGAAAATAATAGTATTGAATAACCCGGTCTACCATCAGGTGTTTCAGATTTCTTTAATTTTCTTTCAATGCCTGACTCAACACCACACGCTATAACTGAGGTCGCAAAACCAGTAAAAGAATCACAGGCATGTTTAGCCCATTTTAAATTATCAGCAGTAACAATAATTCTACTAGCTTTCATATTGAAAGCTTCTGCAAATGTATTGTCAATTTTTAAACCATTATATATCATTGTTTTCTTTCATATTTACATTTATTTATTACTATCTCGCTGCCAATTAAGTTAGACATTTCAGATTCAGTGATAATATAGCTATCTAGTTTCATTGTATGATATTTGTCAAAAAATTTATTTAAAATTTTCTCAATAGAAGCATCATATTCAGGTTTAATCGTTTGGGTTTTGCCCCATAAATAATTTTTTACTTTCCCATTTTCTACTGCAATTTCACCACTTTTTAATACCATAATAGGGTGAGCAAACATATTTTCTATATCTTTATTATTTTTATCATAAATTGTTATATCAGCATCTGATCCTTCGGAAAAATTACCTTTATTTTGTAATCCTAATATTCTAGCTGGCGCAGCTCTAGTCATTATAGCAATTTCATTTAGTGTGTATTCTCTTTTTAATGTATGAAGTATTGAATGATCCCTAATTGATTTAGGGAGTTGTTTAAGAATATCATTTCTAAAAGAGCGATCCATTAATAATTTTATAAGATGAGGATACGATGTAAATGGAGCTCCATTTGGATGATCAGTAGTTAAAAAAATCTTCCATGGATCTTCTGCTAATAAAAATATTTCTAAACCAATTACCCACTGCAATGCATTTACAAAACTTTTATCTTTATATTTAAAAGGTACAACCCCGCAACCAGCATCACATTCTATATCCATGCACATCCATTTTTTGGGATGCGCGTGATTATGATTTCGATATTGTGACATGCTATCACCAGACATAGTTACTGTTTGACCAAACATAATTTGACCTACATCACATGTTAGATTCGGAATTTTATTTAAAAAGTTAGATATTTCAACAGAAGCAGATGAGAATGCTTTATCACCATTATTGCCATAACTGTGAAACTGTATATGTGTCAAATGAATTGGTAAGCTATTTGCCGCTTTTATAGTTTCTATTGTTGACAAATAATTACCTGGAATACCTAAATTACTACAATGCACATGTAGTGGATGCGAAATTCCCAGATCATATATTGATCTAGTTAATTTAGAAATAATGTCACGAGGAGTGATGTTATAATATTTTGATTTCTCATCGACATTTAACGCTCTTTGATTAAATTTAAAAGCATTTATTCCTCCAGGGTTCACAACTTTTATACCTATAGATTGAGTAGCATTTAAAATAAATGCAACATAATCATTGATCATTGATTGACTTGCTTTTTTACGAAGTAAATCCAAGAAGAAATCATCATTTCCTAGTAGAGCGTAACTGCCTTTATCAATAAATGGGATGTCAGCCATTTCTGAATGTGCTTGCCTAGCATTAACTGGTAATAAAGCAGGCTCAAAACATGTTGTATAGCCCATTTCTATATATTTTAAACCTGTCTTAATAGTTGAGGGAGCTATTATAGATGAAGAGTCAAAGTTTTTGTTATTTTCTATATGGAAATCTTCTAACATTAACCTAGCAATATTAACTTTCCCTCCACCAATGTGTGTATGCATATCAATTGCTCCTGGCATAACAATCTTATTGGAGCAGTTGATTATTTTATTTATTTCCCCTTTAATATTTTTTTTAGAAACTATTTTTCCATCAGCAACATAAAGATCCATCTTTTTATTAAAGATATTATTTTGTGGATCAAATATATTTCCAGATTCTAGTTTAATATTCAATTTTATTCTCTAGGTAAGTTCATCTAAAATTTCTTTAGTAGTAGGTAAATTAATAGCTCTAATTTTTTTTAATGCAAGAGAAACTACATTATCAGTTCTAAACATAATTCCTTCGTAATCAATACCGGGTATTCCAACAGGAATGAAGACATCAGGCTGAGATGTAAATTTTGAGTTTGGATGACCTATAAAAATATTTTTTAAACCTTTATTAATCTTAATCTTATCTTGGCTTAAGGAAGAGATATGTATAACAACATCTGTGTTTTTCTTATCTATGATAATTTCATTATTATAGATATTTCTATCATGAACAAAAGACCCATGCGCATATTTTATTCTTGATGGAAATCCTGTCAGCCATGTAAGCGTTTGAGATGAAGTTGTATCACCCAAAGAACCAGAAATTGGCATGCATGCTGCTCTTGATGTTTTGTTTCTATCTAATATAAATTGTGATATCGATTGTATGATTTTATCTGGGTTTTTAGAATTTATAAAATCAGAAGCTGACCATGTTGCCACCAAATATTTTGATTTATAAATTATAGATTTAATCTTAGCAACTAATACTTTTGATATATTTGGAATTTTTACACCATCAATATCTGATAATAAATTTAATAAATCAGGAATATAATCCATCTTCATTTTTATATATGAAGTATTGTATTTTTTACTTAAATTTTTTAATAATTTATCAGGAAATTCTCCTATAAAAATTATTTTTTTGTTTTTTTCATTAGTACATAAACTATTTGATGGAGTTAATACTTTCTCAATTAATCTAGGTGTTTTACAAAGAATATTATTACCAAATACTATAATTACATCCCCACGATTTTTAGCCTCTGTTAGAGAAGTTGCCATATAACCTGTTCTTTGAACAATTCCTATATTTTGATATAGAAATTTAGAATTTATGTGATCAATTGAACAATTATAGGTTAAAGCAAAGTTAAGCATTGATCTTACACCAGAAACGTCAATACCATGATTAATAATAATAGCGTCTTTTTGTTTATTCAAAATTTGTTTAGTATATTTCAAAACACTACCAAGATTAACTTTCTTATTTTTAATAGTTGGAGTTAGAATACTTTTTGCATTTATATTAAATGATTCAATTTTTTTAAGACATGTTTTGTTTGCCTCAGATACTTTAGATTCTTCAGATGAGATTGAGTACTTTTTACCATCTGATTTTGACAAAATATCGTCACAGTGCAAAGAGCAAAAAGGGCATACTATGTGTTTTTCAGCATTAGTTTTTATTCTACTTGCCATATCGCTATATTCTACATTATAACGATATCACTTTATACCCAAAAGGTATAAAATATAGTCCAGTAAATATTTGTAAACATAGTTATGAAAAAAAATCAAAAAGAGATAATTGTTACTACCCCTTCTAGAATTCATTTAGGATTTTATGGCATCAATAATAATTATGGATATACTTATGGCAGCTTAGGGATTGCAATAAATTATTTCCATACATGCGTCTCAATTTCAAAATCAAAAAGATTTAATACTAATATACCTAAAAAAATTATTAACCCTATACTCGAATTTATAAAACTAAAAAAAATTTCTAATAAATTTACTATAAATATATTAGAAAATGCGCCTGAACATGTAGGATTAGGGTCCGGCTCTCAAACAACATTATCAGTTGGCAAAGCACTTAGTAATTTTTTTGATTTAGATATGACATTATCTGAGATCGCAAATATTTTTAAAAGAGGAAAGAGATCAGGTATTGGAATAGCCACCTTTAATAAAGGAGGATTTGTTGTTGATTGTTGTAAAAAAGAAGGATTGCATCCAGAAACCCTATTCCATTCTAAATTTCCTAGAGATTGGAGAATAATTTTATTAAATGATAATAATCTCAGAGGGTCATTTGGAAACAAAGAGTCTAATTTTTTTAAGAAAAAGATATCAAACTCACATAATTCTGATCTTTCACATATAGTAATAAGAGGAATTATACCATCTATTATTTACAAAGATTTTTCAAATTTTTCTAGAAATATTACAGAGTTTCAGGAAATAACATCAAAACTATATAAAGAAAAACAGACGGATATGTTTTTAAGTCCACAAATTTCAAAAATTATGAAATATATTAAGAGATTTGATAATATTGGAATTGGTCAAAGCTCCTGGGGGCCAATATCATATATATTTGTTGAATCCCCATCACACGCAAAAGAAATGATAAAGGTTATCGAAAATAAATTTAATGTGTATAATAACCTATCATACAAAATTGTAAGGCCTAGCAACACAGGACATAAAATAAAATATACTTAACTT
Source organism: uncultured Gammaproteobacteria bacterium (assembly GCA_913041905.1). Classification (GTDB taxonomy): domain Bacteria; phylum Pseudomonadota; class Gammaproteobacteria. Next base: position 911 of record CAJWJQ010000045.1, on the reverse strand, counting down.
AAATAGTGAGGACAAATTAATGGAAAAACCTTTTTTATTGCACATGATTACACCGGAAAAAAATATTAGCCCCTTTGATGCTAACATGGCATTTGATGCTGGTTGGGAATCTGTTGTTCCTTATACAAATGTTTCTATGGAAGAAGTACAAGCATTAGTGCAGGATACTATTTTTTCAAGATCACCATCAGCACTAAAGAGAACTGCAATATTCATAGGTGGCAGAGATCCTCATTTAGCAATGGATATGTTAGATGAAACAAAAAAACATATGGTCCCACCATTTGAGGTTCCGGTATTTGCTGATCCTAGTGGAGCTTTTACTACAGCAGCTGGAATGGTTGCAATAACCGAAAAAGCTCTTAAAGAAAAATTTAAAAAAGATTTTAAAGGTATGAAAATTGCTATTTTGGGTGGAACAGGTCCTGTTGGCGCTGCATCTGCAGTAATAAGCGCAAAGGCTGGCAACGATGTCATTTTAATTGGAAGAAATTTGGAGAGGACAGAAGGTGTTGTAAAAATTTGTAATGAAAAGTATGGTTCTAAATCAGTACAAGCAGGAGTTGATGGTGATAAAGCTACAATACTTAAAGATTCAGATATAGTATTTAATACGGGTGCAGCTGGCATACAATTAATGGATGATGATTTAGTTGCATCATCTAGTAATCTTAAAATATGCGCTGATGTTAATGCGGTACCTCCAGCTGGCATAGCCGGTGTAGGTGTTATGGATAATATTGTGGAAATGAAAAACTCTTCATCAGGTTGCTTTGGTATAGGAGCGTTAGCAATAGGAAATATAAAATATAAGTCACAGCATGATTGCTTAAAATTAATGCATACCTCAGATAAGCCAGTTTATTTACATTTCGAGCATGCATTTGAATTTGCGCAAAAAGATGTCTAAT
>CAJWJQ010000044.1:0-6543 GCA_913041905.1 uncultured Gammaproteobacteria bacterium | reverse complement strand
AGTAGAAAATACTCTTAATAGTCTAGATAATGGAGATATTAGAGTTGCTGAAAATGTTAATAATGAATGGAAGGTTAATCAGTGGATAAAAAAAGCTATTTTATTATCATTTAAACTTAGAGAGAATAAAGTTACAGATACTGGTTATACAAAATTTTATGATAAATTATCGTCAAAATTTAATAAAACCCAAGAGTCTTATCTTAAAGAAAAAAATATTAGGATAGTACCTCAGGCGATAGCAAGAGAAGGCGCGTTTGTAGCTCAAAATGTTGTGTTAATGCCATCATTTATCAATATTGGAGCTTATGTCGATTCAGGGACTATGGTTGATACATGGGCAACGGTAGGCTCATGCGCTCAAATTGGAAAAAATGTGCATCTTTCAGGTGGTGTTGGTATCGGCGGTGTACTCGAGCCACTCCAAGCAAATCCAACTATAATTGAAGATAATTGTTTTATTGGGGCTAGGTCAGAAGTTGTTGAGGGAGTTATAGTTAAAAAAAATTCAGTTATATCAATGGGAGTGTATATTGGGAAAAGTACAAAAATCTATGATAGAGAAACCGATGCTATAAGTTACGGAATCATACCAGAGGGCTCTGTTGTTGTTTCTGGGTCGTTACCCTCAAAAGACAAAAAATATAATTTATACTGCGCTGTTATAGTAAAAAAAGTTGATGAAAAAACTAGAAGTAAAGTTGGCATAAATGAATTACTTAGAGAAGCTTAATTAATTCTTTTTCTGTTAGGATTTTAGTTTTTAGATCTTTTGCTTTTTTGTGTTTTGAACCAGGGTTATTTCCTAATAATAAAAAAGTAGTATTTTTAGAAACAGAGCTGGAAATTTTACCGCCATTACTATCAATTATCTCTTCTAATTCTTTTCTAGAATAATTATTAAAAGTGCCAGTAATAACAAAAGTATAATTTTTAAACTTGTTATGTTTCTTTATATTTTTATACTTGATACAAATTCCATAATTTAATAATTTTTTTATTATATTTTTATTATAAATATCAGCAAAAAAATCATAAATATTTTTTGCAACAATCGGTCCTATATCTTTTATACCCTCAAGTGTATTAATGCTTGTTAACATTAATTTATCAATTGATGTAAAATTTTTTGAAATTATATTTGCAGTTGTATAGCCTACTTCTTTTATACCTAAAGCATATATGAATTTTGCAAATTCAATATCTTTAGATTTTTCTATAGATTTTAATAAATTATCTGCTGATAAATCTCCCATTCTATCTAAATTAACTAATTTAGTTTTAGAGAGATTATATAGATCTGCATAATTAGAAATTAATTTATTTTTTATTAATAAGACTATAATGCCTTCCCCTAGTCCATCAATATTAATTGCTTTTCTAGAGGCAAAATGTTCTATTGTTTGAGTGATCTGAGGTTGGCAATCATGATTATTAGGGCATTTATAGATTGATTGGTCTGAGATTTTAATAATAGATGTATTGCATGATGGGCATATTTTAGGAATTATTATTTTTTTTACATTTTTTCTTTTATTAAGCAATACTCTATCAATATCAGGTATCACATCACCTGCTCTTTTAACAAATACATGATCACCAATACGTATATCCTTTTTTTTAATTTCATCCATATTATGAAGACTTGCTCTACTTACGGTAACTCCTCCTATTGATATAGGCTTAAGTTCTGCAACTGGCGTTATTACTCCAGTTCTACCAACTTGAAAACTGACGTCTTTCAAAATTGTAACTGCTTCTATAGATTGAAATTTATATGCAATTGACCATTTAGGCGCTTTTGATGTATAACCAATTTTTTTTTGAAGGTTATAATCATTTACCTTAAATACTATTCCATCTATCTCATATGGCAATGTAGGCCTTAAATCATTAATATGATCAAAATATTTTCTTGCCTCAGCAAGAGATGCAATAATTTTATTATATTTACAGACATGTAAGCCATAATTATTGATTCTATTTAATCCTTCAGAGTGAGATTTGTCAGCGTATGCATTATCTATATCAATTACTCCGTGAAAAAAGATTTGCAAATTTCTCTTTGATGCAACTTCTGGATCAAGTTGTCTAATAGTCCCAGCCGCTATATTTCTTGGGTTAGCAAAAGTTTTCATTTTTAACTTTTTAAGGTTATTATTAATATCATTAAATTCTTTTATAGTCATATAAACCTCAGCTCTCAACACTAAATTCTTTGGGGTATTTTTTCCTAATAATTTTAATGGCAGAGATTTGATAGTTTTAACATTTGCGGTAACATCTTCGCCTATGTTTCCATCGCCTCTCGTAATTGCTGAATAATATAAACCATCTTTATATGTAATACTAATAGCCAATCCATCAAATTTAGGTTCCGCAAAAAAAATAATTTCCCTTGTATTTAAGTCTTCATGTATCTTTTTGTAAAAATTTGTAAATTCATCATCATTAGCTGCATTATTCAAAGACAACATTGGCTTAGAATGATTTATTTTATTAAAGCCACCTAGTAATTTAGATCCAATTCTATTTGACGGGGAATCAGTTGTGATTAAACCAGGAAATTCTTTTTCTATACTTTTAAGTTCTAAATATAAAGCATCGTATTCTTCATCAGTTACTTCTGGATTATCATAAGTGTGATATTGTTGATTATAAATATTGATTTTATCTTTTAATATTTTTAATCTTTTTATTGAAAATGCTTTATCTAAAGGCATGTTTTTAAGAAGGAAGATTTACAATATCGCGATTTTTTTCTTTGTTTGCAGATAAATCTACTGCTTCGTTTACGTTAACAGAAACAAGTTTAGATACACCTGCCTCCCGCATAGTAACGCCACTTAATATATCAGCTAACTCCATAGTTAGTTTGTTATGAGTTATAAAGATAAATTGTACTGATTCAGACATTTCTTTAACAACGCGGCAAAATCTATTATTATTAGCATCATCCAGCGGAGCATCTACTTCATCAAGCAAGCAAAAGGGCGCAGGGTTAATTTTGAAAATAGAAAAAACAAATGCTATACCTGTGCCTGCTTTTTCCCCACCAGATAATAAATTAATATTTTTTACTAGCTTACCAGGTGGTCTTGCCATTATAGTAACACCAGTATTTAATAAATCATTTTCTGTTAACTCCAAATATGCTTTGCCGCCACCAAATATTTTAGTAAAAAATGTATTTAGGTTATCATTTATACTATCAAATATTTCCTTAAATTTAGATTTGGTTTCATTATCAATTTTTTTAATAGCATTATCTAAAGTTTTAATAGACTCCGAGAGATCATTATATTGATTATCTAAATATGTTTTTCGCTCTTGTTGGTCTTTTAATTCATCAATTGCAGCAAGATTAATCGCTCCCAAAGAATTAATTTTTTGTTGTAACTTAGAAATTATTTTCTCAACATCTTCAATGTTTTTATCTTCTTTTATATTTTTTATTGCATTTTCTATTTCAGAAATAGGTATATCTGAATTATCTTTTAACGCATTTCTTTGCGCAGTTTTTTCTCCTGATGAAATTTTAATAGATTCTAATTTCTCTCTTAAATTAGATATTTCTTGATTGATATCATTTTTATCAGATTCAAGAGTTAGAATATCATTATCAAATGATGAGAGATTGTTTCTTGATTGAGATAACAATTCTTCTTTGTTTTTTTTATCATTTAAAAGTGTTTTTAGTTTTGTTTGCATGTTTGATGATGGCTTATCATCTCCTTTATCTTCAGATAATAAAAGAAGCTTCCTATCCTCAAGGTCATGTTTCTGTTTCTCTAATCTTTGAATATTTGATTTAATCGAAGTTTCTTCTGATAACAATGATGACGTCAAGACATTATAATCATTTTCTCTTTTTTGCGCCTCCTCTACTTTCCATGCAATTTTATCTATGATTTGCTTTAACTCAATTTTTTCTTTATCTAATTGCTGTTTCTTAATGCTATTATTTTTAATATCAGCTTCTAACGTATCAATAGACTTTATTGAGTTTTCAGTAAGTTTCTTGTAGTCAATAATTTTATCTTTAATATCATTAATTTCATCTTGCTGCGACCTTATTAAAGATCTAATTTTTTCCACTAATGATTTAAAACCATCTAGGATATTTTTAATATTTAATGGGAGTTGATTTAATAATTTATCATTATTTTTCTTTAATACGTCAGATCGATCAAAATCTATAAGTAGAGATGATATTTTTTCTTGTATGTCGTTCGCGCTATTAATTATTATATTTTTATCATCTGATTTTTCATCTTCATTAACAGTGTCTGACTCAAGTATCTTTAATCTTTTTGTTAATAAACCAATAGATTTTTCTGATGCTTCAAGTTTAGTTTTTTCAATTTCTTGTTTTTTAATAGTTTCAAGCTGTTGAGATATAAATTCATTATATGTTGATTGCCAATTTTGAAGGGCAAAATTAGCGTCAGATTTTTCTTTATTTAATTGCGATAAGCTATTTGATGTATCTTCTAACTGTCTACTTGTTTCTTTTAATTTATCTTGCGCATCTTCTAATTTTTTAGATTCATCAGAAATTTCATTTTGCGTATCATCTATGTTTTTAATGAGTTCTTCGGCTAGTTTTTTTCTTGAAAATTCTGATTCTTGTGAATGCTCTATATCTTTTTCACATTTTGCAATTTCACTTCCAATATGATAGAAGTCTGATTGGACAGAATTAAAAACTTCTTGTTCAGCGCTTCTCTTTTGTCTATTTTCCTCTATTAACTTTTCTTTGTTTGTTAACAACGAATTTTGCTTTTCTTGCTCAATATCAACCTTGTTGATTTCTTTTTCTAATTCATCTATTTCTTTGTTAAAATTATTCCATTTTATACTTAATAGCTCTAACTTTGATTCTCTTTCATTATTTTTTAATTCTTTATAATCATTAGCTGACTTTGCTTGTCTTTCTAATTTTCCTAGTTGAGATGTTATCTCTTTCATAACATCATTCAAACGATTAAGATTTTCTTTAGTGTGTTTTAGCCTTAACTCGGTTTCTCTTCTTTTCTCTTTATATTTACTAATTCCTGCCGCCTCTTCTAAATACGTTCTTAATTCTTCAGGCTTAGCTTCAACTAATCTTGATATCATTCCCTGTTCTATAATTGCATAACTTCTAGGGCCAAGGCCTGTGCCCAAGAATACCTCTCTTATATCTTTTCTTCTACATTTTGTATTGTTAAGAAAATAATTAGATACGCCGTCTCTTGATACTTCTCTTCTAATTGTAATTTCAGAATACCTTGCAAATTTTGAATCTAATGAATTAGTAGAATTGTCAAAATTTAACTCCACAAATGCCTTGCTAATTTCAGGCCTTGAAGAAGACCCAGAAAAAATCACATCATCCATAGAGTCACCTCTCAGATTTCTAGCTGAAGACTCCCCCATAACCCACCTTATAGCATCAATAATATTTGATTTGCCACAGCCATTTGGTCCTATAATGCCTGTCAGGTTGCTTGGGAATGATAGTGTTGTTGGGTCAACAAATGTTTTGAATCCAGCTAATTTAATTTTAGTTAGTCGCATAGAGAAGCCCTTAATAGATTATAATATTATCTTGGGTATAATACTACTATCAGGAGACAACAAAATGAAATCACAAAAAACTATTTTGGATACGTTTCCCAATCCAAATATTAAAGATGATTACTTAATTACTATGGAGATACCAGAGTTTACATGTCTATGTCCACTAACTGGACAGCCTGATTTTGCTGAATTTGAAATAAAATATATCCCAGATAGAAAATGTATTGAGTTAAAATCACTAAAATTGTATATGAGCTCATACAGGGATGTCGGAGCCTTCCATGAAGATAACACCAATCAAATCTTGCATGATTTAACAGCTTTAATAAAACCTAGATATATGTCTGTAATTGGTTATTGGAAAGTAAGGGGTGGAATAATCACTACGGTAACTACAAAATATATAAAAAAAAGCTGGAAAAATAAAAACCTACTGCTCAACTAAATCTATGCATATTAGAAAATTTATTCTGCTTTCCTATTTAACTATTAACATGATAATTCCATTAACGTTGATCGCAGATGAATTGGTCGTTAATGGTGGTGTTCTCATCCATGAAATATCAAAAGAACAATTTCATCGAGGTTTATCGCACAAGGAAATAAAATTAGCAACTTATAGGCATAATGACAAACATTATATTATATATGGAATTCCATATAATTCGCAGATTGGGGAAACATCACTTAAAATTAAGGATGGTTCAAACTCCCTTAATATTAATTTTAATATAAATGAAAAAAACTTTAAAAAACAACATATAAAAGTAGCTAATAAATACATAGAGCCTAATAAAAGTGACTTAGAAAGAATAAAAGATGAAAGATTAAATATATTAAACGCAAAGTCATTTTGGTATAAAAACAACATTGATTTAGACTTTATTACGCCTATTGAAGGGATACTAACTGGTGAATTTGGTACAAGAAGATTTTACAATGGAACAGAAGGAAGGTTTCACAATGGTATAGATTTAG
>CAJWJQ010000043.1:0-7811 GCA_913041905.1 uncultured Gammaproteobacteria bacterium | reverse complement strand
AAGGTAAAATAGTTGTAATAACTGGCAGTACTGGAACAATTGGATATGAAACTTATAAAATATTTACAGAACAAGGCGCTGAAGTAGTTTTAATAGATTGCAACAAAGAGCAGATTTCTAAAATACAATCTTCTATACCAAATTTGTGCCTTTATGCAGATGTTACAAAAAGAGAAAACGTTCAAAAGGTATTTAAGGTAATTTGCGAACGATTTGGAGGAATTGATATCCTTATTTCAAACGCTGGATCTGTATCTGATGGACCAATAGCAGATGTTAGCGACAAAAGCTTGAAGCAAAGTTTTGATGATAATTTTTTCTCTCACCAAATTTGCGCATCTGAGGCTGTTAAAGTTATGTTAAAGCAAGAAAACAAAGGTTGTTTACTTTTTAATATATCAAAACAATCCGTTAACCCTGGTAAAAATTTTGGACCCTATGGTTTGCCTAAAACTGCGTTATTGGGTTTATGCAAGCAATATGCATTAGACTACGGCAAATATGGAATAAGGGCTAATGGCATAAATGCTGATAGAATTAAAAGTGGACTATTAAATGATAATATTATTAAAACCCGCGCTAAGGCTAGAAATGTAACAACTAATAAATATATGAAAGGTAATTTGCTAACAAAAGAGGTTACTGCAAAAGATGTAGCGCTAGCTTTTTTACACCTTGCCATTTCAGAAAAAACAACAGGAGCTGTTTTGACTGTTGATGGAGGAAATATCGCAGCCTCTATGCGATGATTATTGTTTCACTAAGTTATTTATAGCATCTTCCGATGCCTCGCATACCCCTAACTCAGTAATTAAATTAGTAATATATTTGGCAGGCGTTAAATCAAATGCTAAATTTAATACTTGTGAATTTTTTGGATAAATATTAATTGTGGTAAATTTACCGTTATCATCTATTCCGGCCATATGAGTTAATTCATCGGCAGCTCGCTCTTCTATAATTATATTTTCTAGATCTTTGTTTTTTTTATCTATTGTTGTAGTTGGTAGTGCAACATAAAATGGTATATTATTTTCACGCGCTGACAGTGCTTTTAAATATGTTCCAATTTTATTGATAACATCTCCATTAATAAGAACTCTGTCTGCACCAGTTATGCACATATCTATCATTCCTTTTTGCATCAACATGCCTCCTGTATTATCTGCAATTATAGTGTTAGGCACACCCTCTTGTGTCAATTCATATGCTGTAAGAGAAGATCCTTGGTTTCTAGGTCTTGTTTCATCAACCCAAACATGTATTTTTTTTCCTTCTAAAAAAGCATGATATATAGGAGAAGTTGCTGTCCCCCAATCTATTGTTGCAAGCCAACCAGCATTACAATGAGTCAGAATATTTATTGTTTCAGAATCATTTAGCTCAATATAGTCTTCAATAATTTTTTTCCCATAAACCCCTATTTTTTTACAATGAGAGATATCTTCATCACAAATTGCTTGAGCTTCAAACAAAGCCTTCTCATATCTTTCATTTTCTGATAAATCTTTTATAGCATTAACCATTCTATGAACAGAATGTTCTAAATTAACAGCAGTTGGTCTAGCTCTAATTAATAGTTGAGCTGCATTTTGTAAAGTAGCATCTTTAGGGTTTTCCTTGATTGCTAAACATACGCCGTATGCCGCAGCGCCTCCAATTAAAGGCGCACCTCTGACTTGCATAGTTTTTATTGCATTTATTATTCCATCTAGCGTATCTATATTGAGTATTTCAAAGAAATGTGGAAGTTTTGACTGATCTATTATATTTACTTTATCAGTATTTTTGTCATACCAAATTGTTTTAAAATGTTTGTTATTAATTTTCATTAATTATTTAAATAAAACTCTACCAGCTATTGTTTTCAATTTATTTTTTGTCTCATCTGTCATACATGATGGGTCAGTAATTATTGCTGTGTCTAAGCAATTTTTTGTTGTATCGCTTACATCATCAATTTCATAATTATAAATAATAGATTTGATTAACTCCTTAGCATTCTTAACATTTTGATTAAGCGTTTCTATAATCATATTGACATCAACATTGTCATGATCAGGGTGCCAGCAATCATAATCTGTCACCATTGCAATTGTTGAGTATCTTATCTCAGCTTCTCTAGCTAACTTAGCTTCTGGCATATTTGTCATACCAATAACGTCTACGCCCCAACTTTTATATAGCAAAGACTCAGATTTTGTTGAAAATTGAGGACCTTCCATGGCTAAATATAATCCTCCTCTCTTATAGTTTATTGATAGTTTTTTTAACGACATTTCACATATATCAGTTAATAAATCACTCGTTGGTTTAGCCATAGAGACATGAGCTATAATTTCATCATCAAAAAATGTTTTATTTCTCGCAAAAGTGCGATCAACGAATTGATCTGCTAAAACAAATATTCCCGGAGGAAGATCTTTTCTAAGAGAGCCTACTGCAGAAATTGAAACAATATCAGTAACCCCTTTTTGTTTTAGAGCATCAATATTTGCACGAAAATTTATGCACGACGGGTTTATTTTATGCCCTCTCCCATGCCTAGGGAGAAAACAAATCTCTTTATTATCTAATTCAAAACAAAATACTTCATCTGAAGGGTTGCCCCATGGTGTTATAATTTTTTCCCAATTAGAATTTTTGGCTTCTTCGATATCATATAATCCGCTTCCACCGATAATACCTAGCTTTAATTTTGGCATATTACCCCTTAGTCTTAATTAAAGTAAAAACATCATATTCTTTTTTCAAGAGCATTTCTGCCCCACCTAAATTATATAAATCAACAACAAATAAAAAAGAAATTTTCTTAGGTGACATATTTTTTATAAGGTCAGCTGATGCACAGGCAGTTCCACCAGTTGCTATTAAGTCATCTATTATTAATACCTTATCTTTTTTTAGAATGCTATTTTTTTGTATCTCAATTTGGTCAAAACCATATTCTAGTTTATATTTTTTTTTAAAAGTATTTCCAGGTAATTTTCCTTGTTTTCGAATTGGTATAAAAGGAATTTTATTTTTCATTGCAACCAGAGACCCAAATATAAAACCCCTTGCCTCAATTCCTACAATTTTTGTAAATTTATTATTTTTTACTATTTTAGAAATCTCATTAACAATTATTTTGAGAGATTTTGGGTCTTCTACCAATGAAAAAATATCTTGAAACATTATTCCTTTTTTTGGGAAATTTGGAATTACTCTTATTTTGTTCTTTAAAAATTTTTCAGTACTATTTATCAAAATTTAACCTTACAATAATTATTTTTTTTAAGTGATTATCATTATCAAAAAATATTTTCATAGAATGATTATAGTCCTATATGTATCATTTTACTAATGCTATACTCCGAATAATATTATGGAAAACTTAGATACAAAAAAAACCATTACTATTTTAAATAAGATTATTCAATATGAGTTATCTGGCGTTGTTAGATACACACATTATGCTTTGATGGTTACAGGGCGTGATAGATTAAGCCTCACTCAATTTTTTAAAGATCAAGCCACAGAGGCGCTTGCTCATGCACAACAAGCTGGTGAATTAGTAACAGGACTTGGTGGACATCCATCCCTTGAAATATCATTTATTGAAGAATCAAACAAGCATGGGTCTGTTGATTTGCTTAATGAAAGCGCTACGCATGAGAAAAATGCTGTGTCTTTATATAAAGAATTATGCAAAGTTGCAGATGGTTCTAGTATTTATATAGAAGAATACGCAAGAGAAATGATTAGGCTTGAAGAAATGCACAGTCTTGAGATACAAAAAATGCTTAAAGATTATGCTGAGTAGAATTTACCCATAAACACTAAATATTAAATAATATCTTTATCAAAATTTACTGTTAAAAAATTTTATAATTTCTAATTTGGTTTGGCGTGCTGCTTTTTCATTGTATTTTACATGTACACCCTTTGTAGAACACTGGCTTAATACTTCTGCAGAATCTTTTGGACCACTTATAATACGATTATTTAAAGTAATAATATTTCTTGATTCAGATATTGTTAATGTGCAATCATTATTTATTATATGCAGACTAGGCAACCTATCAAAAGTATATCCCAAAAGTAGAAACGGGTTATCATACCCATGTCTTGCGCCTTCAAAAGACATATGATTAATTTCACCAGTACCATTTTTAAATTTATTAAATAAATTTATGCATGCTTTTTCTGGAGTTAAATCATCCTTTCCACCCGTAATCATTAATAAAGGTGTTGTTGTAATTGAATTTTCAGGGAATGTAAATCCACAATAAGGATATATAGCAACAGACGCATCAAAAGTGTACTCACTGTTATTGACATAATTATTTATATGTTGAAAGTGAGACATTATCGGGCCTACTCCACCTTGTGACCATCCTATATACCCTATTTTTTCTATTTGAGGATGAGTTTTAAGTAAAGCAAGAGCTTTATATACATCATTCATAAGTGTTATTCCAGAAATTTTAGAAAAATTGCCATCATATTTCATATTTCTTCCCAAGTAATGGTCAATCTGGAAAACTATATATCCAGACTCATTTAATATTTCAATATAGTTATTGTGATATTTTCTAATACCTCCTGATCCATGTGACAGAATAACCGCATTATATTTATTTTGTTTTTTTTCTGGAAATTTTAGATTTCCATAGATAGTTAATTCTGGTTTATTTTCATAATTCAAATCAAAACTATCAATAGTTTTAAAACATACTACTGCATTATCTTTTAAACCTAGTCTTTCAAAAATTTTAGCATCAGAGTCACAAGGATTAATTTTTATTAATAATAATCCAATAATTAAAAGTGGCAAGGTTAATAAAGTAAGTGCGTTCATATTGACAATATATTTGGAAAATTGTTTTTATTCTTGAGATATTTTATTTATTGTGTCGCGTCGTGCTCATTTATACCCCAAGCTGTATCCTTATTATAATCATACATACCCATGGTTCTATATGGTGATTCAAATGAAATTTTCATTGTTTTAAGGTATTCAATTGCCTCAAATAACTGCTTATCTTTATCATAAGGTTTAGGCAGAGAAACTAAATCTTTATCAGAAATTTTTACCATGATATCTGGGTCTATTCCGTGTTTATGTATGTCTCTCCCCAATGGAGTATAATACCTAGCAGTTGTAAGTTTTAAAGCAGAACCATCAGATAATTCTTGTATTGTTTGAACAGATGCTTTCCCATATGACTTAACACCTAATATTTGTGCTCTTTCATTATCTTGTAATGCTCCAGCCACAATTTCAGAGGCAGACGCAGAACCCTCATTTACCATCACAATTAAAGGAATTCCTTCTATAACATCCTGGGGTGTTGCAAAATATTCTAATTTAGAGTTAAGAGTTCTGCCATTTGTATAGACAATTTTCCCTTTTTTAAGAAATAAATCACTTATACCAACCGCAGTTCCTAGCACCCCTCCTGGATTATTGCGCAAGTCTAAAATTAATCCAGATAAATTATTTTTTGATTCTTTATTTAATTTATGAATCGCACTTTTTACATGATTAGTAGAATCTGATTGAAAGTTCGATAAACGTATATATCCAATACCATTATTAAACAATTTACTTTTGATACCTTTTGCAATAATAATTTCTCTTTTTATATCAAACACTATAGGTTTTTTAACTTTTTTTCTTATAATAGTTATTTGAACTTTAGTTCCAGGCTCTCCTCGCATAAGCTTTACTGCGTCATTTATTGACATGTCTCTCAGTGACGTATCATCAACTTTAATAATTAGATCTCCTGATTTTACACCTACCCTTTTTGCTGGCGTATCATCAATTGGCGCTATAACTTTTACAAAATCATCTTCGATTGTTATTTCTATTCCAAGACCCCCAAATTTACCTGTAGTACCAATTTTTAATTCATTAAAATCATCTTTTGAAAGATATGATGAATGAGGGTCCAAATCAGAAACCATGCCCTTAATAGCAGATTGAAAAAGTTGGCTATCATCAACATTATCTACATATTGTTCCTTTATTCGCTTATATACGTCAACGAATTGTTCAATATTTTCTGCTGGTACGCCGTCATCAGACTTAACTGAGATAGGCATGAAAGGTATTGTTAGTACAAATAGTGCTAGAAGATAATGTTTAGTATTATTAAAAAATTTATACATCATTTTTATCAAATAATAGCATTTTATTTCTTTATTATCTTATTAGTTTTGTCTAATATATAGATATATTAATAAAGGTATATCTAATGGAAACCGAGAATATAAATATTAATGAAGATGATAACCTAACTGCTTTGGAGCAACAAATACAACGTGATGTAGAAACGGCATCCAGGTCTCTTAAAGCAATGTCTCACCCATTGAGACTCATGATTCTATGTAAACTAGGCGAAGAAGAGTTTAGCGTGCAAGATATAGTAGATAACGTAGGTACATCTCAAAGTAATATATCACAGCATTTAGCTATACTTAGAGAAAAAGGAATACTATCTGCAAGAAAGTCTGCTAATAAAGTTTTTTATAAGGTTAGTGATTTAAAAACTTTAAAATTAATTGAGATGATGCGAGAAGTTTTCTGTTCACATCAAAAATAAACAGGGGACTTAAACTTGTTAGACTTTATAGCTGATAATGTTATTTTATTCATAACTTTTATAATATTAATACTTCTTATTGCTCATTTAGAAATTAATTCATTATTTGGTTCAATCAAAAAATTAACACCAGATGGTTTAATACAATTACTTAATGGATCTAAAGTTTTATTGATAGATTTAAGGAGTCCTGAAGAGTTCAAAGGAGGACATATAATAAATGCAAAAAATATGAGTCTAGACGATATCGAATCAATTAAAATTAACACAGAACAATCAATAGTGACGTATGGCGCAAAAGATAGCGAGGCTATAAAAGCCGCAAAAACACTTATTGAGCTAGGGTTAGAACAAGCTTATTACTTAGAGGGCGGTATAAGTTCGTGGGTTGAGAATAACATGCCTTTATCAGGAGAAAAATAATATGGCAGATAAAGAAGTTAAATTTTTAGTAAAAAGAATTTATGCAAAAGATATTTCTTTTGAATCACCAGAAGCACCTTTAATTTTTAACGAATTAAAAATGCAACCAAAAGTTGGGTTTAATTTAAACACGGATATGAATAAGATTGATGATGAAACTTATGAGATAACATTACATATCAATGTGAAGGCTGAAACAGAAGAAAAAACAATATATTTAGTTGAATTAAAACAAGCGGGAATATTTACAATACAAGGAGCCGATGACAATTTAAAGGGTGGTTTTTTAAACATACGATGCCCCGAAATAATTTTCCCATATGCAATGGAAACTATTTCGAATTTAATTCAAAAATCTGGGTTCCCTCCAATATTTTTTGCTCCGATAGATTTTCATACATTACATAAGCAAGAAATGGCTAAAAAGAAAAAAAACTAATGCCAGAATTATTCCGTATATTAGGAGCTGGTGAATGGGGGGCAGCAGTTGCACATCATTTATCTCAACAAGATAAATTAGTTGAAGTATATGGAAGAGATTCTACAAAAATTAAACAATTACAAGAAACACATAATAATACAAATATAGAATTTAGAAACCTCCAAGATTTATCACCAATAACTAATAAAAATGTTATTAATATTATAGCTACCTCAAGCTCTGGTTTTAGTGATGTGATAAAAGAAAATTCAAAATATTTAAAAGAATTTGAATCTATCACATGGTTAACCAAGGGCATAGATCATGACACAGGCCTTATGTTGCATGAAATTATTGATAATGAAATTGGAAAT
>CAJWJQ010000042.1:0-8223 GCA_913041905.1 uncultured Gammaproteobacteria bacterium | reverse complement strand
TTTGATATTATAATATGGGGTGCAACTGGTTTTACAGGAAGACTTGTTGCTGAATACATATTTAAAAATTATAGTTCTGAAAAATTGAATTGGGCAATTGCAGGAAGAGATAAAAAAAAGCTTATAAATGTTAGAGATAAAATTGCCGATGAAAATATTCCTTTAATCATTGCTGATAGCTTCGATGAAGTGAGTCTCACTAAAATGACTCAAAGGACAAAAGTAATATGTAGTACTGTTGGTCCTTATTCAAAATATGGTTCTTTATTAGTTAAATCATGTATTAAAACAAACACCCATTATTGTGATTTAGCTGGAGAAGCTCAATGGATTAGAAAAATTATTGACACCTATCATCAAGAAGCAAAACATAACAAAATAAGAATTGTTAATAGTTGCGGATTTGATTCAATACCTTCTGACATTGGTGTCTATTTTATTCATAAAAATTTACCAGATGTAAATATAAAATTAGATAAAATTAGCATGAGGGTGTCTGGTTTTAGGGGTAGCTTGAGCGGTGGAACATATGCAAGTATGAATAATATTATTACAGAGGCTTCTAAAGATCGTCTTATAGGAAAAATACTAACAAATCCATATGGATTAAATCCAGAAGGTCAAAGATCAGGTCCAGATAAAAGAGATCTTAATAAAGTTAAATATGATGAAGATTCTAAAAGTTGGATAGCTCCATTTATGATGGCGGGAATAAACACTAAAATTGTGAGAAGAAGTAATGCTTTAAGCAATTATTCCTATGGAAAAAATTTCACATATGATGAATCAATAATGACTGGAGATGGATTTAGAGGAAGAATTAGAGCAATAATATCTGTTTTACCTCTAATTTTTTTATCTGCAAAACCAGGATCCCTTTTAAAAAGAATTTTTAATTTTTTTACTCCAAAACCAGGACAAGGCCCAAATGAAAATGAAAGAGAAAATGGTTATTATAGTATGAGGTTTTATATAAGGTATAATGATAAGAGTAGGGCATTGGTTAAGGTAACTGGAGATCGTGATCCTGGGTATGGGTCAACCTCAAAGATGCTTGCAGAAAGCGCAATTTGCTTATCAAAAGACTCTCTAAAAGACACATATGGCGTTATAACTCCATCAATTGCAATGGGAGATCAAATTCTTGATAGACTTCAAGCTAAAGCTGGATTAACATTTAAATTTATTGAATTATAGTATAATACTAAATTTCATTAAATTTGATAAAGGTTTATCCATGAAGTTTTTATTAATATTTCTGACAATATATCTTGTTTTAAGATATGCATTACCTCTCTTAATAAGACTAGTCTTCACAGATTTAATAAAAAAACAGCAAAAAAAAACAGATTTTAAATCAAAATCATCAAAGTCAAAATCTAAAAAAAGCAATGAAAAATATGGTGACTATATAGACTATGAAGATATTGATTAATAAATTATTATCTAAAGATTCGCTAATCCATATATACGTTATTATTGGATTTATGCTTGGATCGGTTCTATTCTACCATCCTCTTTTACAAGGGAAGAAATTATTTCAGTCTGATATTTCTCAATATGAGGGTATGTCCAGACAGATAAAAGAAAATAGGGAAAAATATGATAAAGAAATATATTGGATAGACAACGCATTTGGAGGAATGCCTACTTATCAGCTTGGAGCAAAATACCCTTATGACATTTTAACTCCCTTCCATTATTTATTTAGATTTATCCCAAGACCTGCTCATACACTTTTCCTTTATCTAATTTCAATGTATCTCCTTCTGTTAGTTTTAAAAGTGCCTTGGAGAATTTCATTAATTGGATCTTTAGCTTTTGGATTATCCACATACTTATTAATCATATTACAAGTAGGGCATAACACTAAAGCTCTTGCAATTTCTTATATCCCTTTGGTTATCTCTGGGTTAATATTAATAAAACAGAACAAGAAAATCTTAGGTTTTATATTAAGCCTTATAGCAATCTCTTTGCAAATAAGAGCAAATCATTATCAAATGACATATTATCTATTATTTATAATAGGTTTATTCTTCATTGTCTATTTAATAGACTCATATAAAAAGGGTGAGATAAAACCTTTTATTAAAAGCATTTCTCCATTTTTCTTAGCTGGTATACTTGCTATGGGTTTAAATGCACCAAATCTTTTATCCACTTATGAATATTCTAAGTTTAGTACTAGATCAGCTAGTGAATTAAAATTTGACTCTTCAGGTTGGCCAAAAGAAAAAACTACAGGTTTAGATTATGATTATATAACTCAATATAGTAGTGGTATATTTGAAAGTCTTAATATAGTTATCCCAAGAATTCAAGGTGGTGCCTCAAGAGAAGATGTTGGGACTAATTCTGATTTATATAAGTTTTTAATTGAGAACAATATCCAAAATGATCAAGCCTCAAATTTTACAAAGGCAGTTCCTACATATTGGGGAGAGCAACCTATATTAGAAGCTCCAGCATATATTGGGATTTCAGTATTTCTTCTTTTTATCTTATCACTTTTTACAGCAAGGGGGCCTACAAAATTTTGGTTACTATCCTGTGTAATCATTTCATTATTATTATCATGGGGAAAAAATTTCCCTCTATTAACTGATCTGTTTATTGAATATTTCCCTATGTATAATAAATTTAGAGCCGTCTCTTCTATCCAAGTTATACTTGAGTTTGCAATTCCTTTATTAGCATCTCTTGGTTTATATAAATATTTAAAGAATGATGATTATAAAAACTTAAATAAGGCATTGATTATTGTTATTATTCCTCTTATAATTCTTCTTTTATTCAAATCTTCTATTTCATTTTTAGGGCCATCAGATGAGTATTATAAAAAGGTGTTTGGTGGTGAGATGTTAAATAAAATTATTTATGAAAGATCTTATATGTATTCTTATGATATTATAAGGGCTATGATTTTTACAGTTATTATTTATTCTATTTTAAGATTTAAATCTTTATTAGGAAATAACATTACTGTTCTTGTTATATTATTTATAGTCTTTTATGACCTTAGCTCAGTAAATAATAGATATATAGATAAAGATCTTTTCATTGATTCAAATCAAAATTATATTACAAAAAATCAAGCTGATTTAGAGATATTAAAAGATAAATCAGATTATAGAGTATATGATGCTTCTCAAGGTTTAAATGGAGCTAATACTTCGCTTTTTCATAATTCAATTGGTGGTTATCATGCAGCTAAACTTAGAAGGTTCCAAGAAGCATATGATTACTTTAGATTTCACAACAATAATGTAATGGTTGATATGCTTAATACTAAGTATGTGATTTCTGATGGAGAATCTGATAAAGAAGTTTTTATTAACGAAGATGCAGCTGGAAATGTATGGGCAGTTGATTCTATCTATTTAACTGATAGCGCAGATGAGATACTTGAAAAACTGACTAAGATTGATATTAAAACTCATGCAATTACATTTCATGACAGCTATGGTCCCGATAATATAAATCAATTTAATTCTAAAGACTTATTAGAGATAAACTTTAATAGAAATTCAAGCAATCATATTACGTATAAGTATAATGCAAATAGCCCTCAGTTATTAATTTTTTCTGAAATATATTACCCAAAAGGATGGAATGTATATCTAGATGACAATTTAAGTGAATATTTTGATGTTAATTATATTTTAAGAGCAATGCTTGTTCCTGAAGGCAAACACAAAATAGATTTTTATTTTGAACCTGAAATTGTAAAGTCGGGAATAAATGTTCGATTGATTTCAATATTACTTACCTTTAGTTTTATTGCTTATATGTTTTATAAAAAGACTAAAAAATGAGCATAGTTGTTAAACAATCATTTTTTAATTTAATCACTATTGGTATTGCATTTATAATTGGTGCAGTTAATACTCTTTATTTATATCCAACGTTTTTAGGTAGTAAGCTTCAAGGACTTGTTATAGCTTTACTTGCAATTTCTAATTTAATTCAACCATTTCTGTCATTTGGAACACAACATGCAGTTATAAGATTCTATTCTAGATATAAATCGAAAAAAGAAAAAGATGCAGTTTTAACCTTATCACTAATTATCCCATTTATAGTTACAATAATTGTAATACCAATATTTTATTTATATTATGAACAAATAAAAAATGTTTTATTCCAAAGTGAAAATGCCTTATCCAAATACGCATATGTTATACTATTTATTGCAGTTTCAACATCTTTTTTTGAAATATTCTATTCATGGGTAAGAGTAAAATTAAAATCAGTATTTGGTAATTTTCTGAAAGAGCTATATCCAAGACTACTGATTACATCTCTTTTAATATCATATACTTTAGATTTATTAAACTTTGAGAGTTTCATTCTTTTCTTAATATATGGTTATTACCTAAGGCTTTTGATAGTAATGATTTATTCATTTATTATTAATAAACCCAAGATTAATTTTTCTTTTAAAAAGGACTTTAAAGAAATTTTTAGATACTCATTTTTAATTCTTTTGTCAGGTGCTGCTTCAAGTATAATACTAGATATAGATAAATCTATGCTATCGTCAATACTTACAGTTGAAAATGTTGCATATTATTCTGTGGCAATATTTATCGCGGCTGTAATTGAAATTCCTGGAAGGGCAATGTTTCAGATATTAAGTCCTATTGTCGCTGAGGTAATAAATAAAAACAATAAAAAGAAATTAAAATATTTATTAAAGAAAAGTTCAACAAACTTAGTTTTAATATCAAGTCTGTTTTTTTTGATAATTAATCTGAATCTTAATGACTTCTACGAGATGCTTAATCAGGAAGGGTATAGTAAAGGAATTCCAATTGTAATTGTTGTTTCATTTGCTAAGTTATATTCAATGTCTATTGGGTGTGTTAATAATATTATTACTAATTCAAAGTATTATTATTTCATATTCTGGTTTTCAATAATATCATCAGTCTTAGCAGTTGGATTAAATCTCTATTTAATTCAGGATTATGGAATTATTGGAGCTGCATATGCTACTTTTCTTGTTATTCTAATAATGAATTCGTTAAAACTATATTTAGTTAAAATTAAGTTTAAAATACATCCATATAGTTATGATACTATTAAAATAGCTATTCTTACAACTTTTATATATGTAATATTTCTTAATTTAAAACTCACATTTGAGCCTGTAATATCGATTGCAGTTAAATCAACATTAATTTTAATTTTATATACACTTGCTGCTTATATATTTAAATTAAGTAATGATGTAAATATATTCTTTGACAAGTTTAACAAGAACTGGTAATTAAATTTTACTTTTTAAATATCTACCAGTATAAGACTTTTTAGATTTGATTATTTCTTCAGGTGTTCCCTTTGCAATAATTTGTCCACCTTCATTACCTCCTTCAGGTCCTAAGTCAATGATATAATCTGCACATTTTATCATTTCTAAATTATGTTCTATAACCAATAAACTATGCCCCATTCTTTTTAACTTATCAAATGTAGATAGTAACTTTTTAATATCATGAAAATGCAAACCAGTGGTTGGTTCATCAAATATGAAAAAAGTTTTTTCTATTTGTTCACCCTTTGCGATAAATGAAGCCAATTTGATCCTTTGAGCTTCTCCTCCTGATAAAGTATTTGATGATTGTCCAAGAGAAACATAACCAAGTCCTACAGATTGAAGTGGGATTAATTTATTCACAATCCTATTCTGATTATATTTTCTAAACAATGAAATTGCATCATCTACTGTCATATTAAGAAGCATATCAATACTAATTCCATTATATTTTATATCTAAAACTTCATCTTTAAATCTTTTTCCGTTGCAAGTTTCGCATTCTAGCTCTACATCAGCCATAAATTGCATTTCTATTTTTATTTTACCCTCTCCCTTACATTCATCACATCTTCCCCCATCAGTATTGAATGAAAAAACCTTAGGTTTAAATTCTCTTTTTATTGCTAAAAGCTGTTTTGAATATAAAATTCTTATATCATCATAAACTTTTAAATAAGTAATTGGATTAGATCTTGAAGATCTGCCAATAGGATTTTGATCAATAAATACTGCGGATTTAATTTTACTTAGATCACCTGAAATATAATCAAAATCACCTGGTTTTTGAGAATAATCTTTAAAGTAATTTAAAAGGGCAGGATAGATTATTCTTTTAACTAAAGTGCTTTTTCCACTTCCTGAAACACCGGTTATCATTGATAAACATCCTAAAGGAATTTTTAAATTAATGTTTTTTAAATTATGTTCTTTAGCTCCTTTAACTTTAATAAAATATTTTGATTTTTTCCTTTCTCTTTTAAATTCAATTGTATCAATTTTATTTAAATATTGTGATGTTAAAGAATTCCCTTTTAGAATATTCTTTAAACTCCCAGTTGCAACAATTTCACCTCCAAATGAACCTGCTTTAGGACCAATATCAATTATATGATCAGCAGATAAAATTATCTCTTCATCATGTTCTACTATAATAACAGTATTTCCTATATCTCTAAGGTTTTTTAATATTTTTATTAATCTATTATTATCTCTACAATGCAATCCTATTGAGGGTTCATCTAATATATAAGTTGACCCAACGAGACTGCTCCCAAGTGAAGATGCAAGATTAATTCTTTGTGTCTCTCCTCCAGATAATGTATTTGCTTTCCTATTCAATGTTAAATAACCAAGGCCGACATTTAACATATAATCTATTCTGTTTTTTATTTCTTTTATAATTCGATTTGAAATCTCTGAGTCTATCTTATTTAATTTTATTGTTTTAAAAAACACCTCTAATTCACTTATTGACATTTTAAGGATATCAGGTAAGTTTTTATTATCAATTTTTACATAATAAGTCTCTCTTCTTAGTCTACTTCCATTACAGATATTACATAGTGTTTTTCCTCTATATCTGGATAAAATAACACGATTTTGTATTTTATAATTCTTTCTTTTAATTTTTTTAAAAAACTTTTCAATTCCTATGAAGTATTCATTACCAATCCATAGAATTTCCTTTTCTTCATTATTTAAATCTTCATATGGTTTGTGAATAGGGAAATTGAACTCATCTGCATTATTTATTAATTTCATATAATATCTTCGGAGTCCAGTCCCTCTCCAAGGTGCAATTGCATCATCATGAATGGATAATGATTTATCAGGAATAACTAAGTCCATATCAATTCCTATTGTTTCTCCAAAACCTTCACAGTTTTTGCAAGCTCCAAAAGGATTGTTAAAACTAAAAAGATTTAAGCTAGGTTCTATGAAATCAATATTATCTAGTTCGAATTTATTTGAAAAATCATGAATTTTTTTTGAATCAATCTCGTAGATAGAACAATAACCCTTACCCTCATATAAAGCTAATTCTATTGAATCAGAAATTCTCTTCTTAAAATCAAGATTATTTTTTGTAATTAATCTGTCAATTACAAGACTAAAATTAGTTAAATCTAAATCTATTTTGTCATTTAGATTATAAACCTCACCAGATTTAAAAATCCTTGCAAATCCTTGTTGTTTAAGGATATTTATCTTTTTTAATCCAGTAGCATTATCTTTTGAATCAACTGAACATAGAAGTAAAATTTTTTTATCAACTCCTAGGTTTAATATAAAATCTATAACATTTGATGCTGATTCTTTTTTAACAATTTTATTAGAAATCGGAGAATAAGTTTTTCCTATTCTAGTAAAAAGTAATTTTAGGTAATCATAAATCTCTGTCTTTGTTCCTACAGTTGACCTTGGATTTGAAACGTTTATCTTCTGTTCAACTGCTATAGCAGGTGAAATACCTTTTATATAATCTACTTTAGGTTTATTTAACTTACCCATGAATTGCCTTGCATAAGAAGATAAACTTTCAATATATCTCCTTTGTCCTTCTGCATATAAAGTGTCATAAGCAAGAGTTGATTTTCCTGAACCAGATAGACCAGTTATTACAGTCAATTTATTTCTTGGAATTACTACATCAATATTCTTAAGGTTATGAAGCTTAGCACCCTTAATTATTATGTTTTTTTTAGGGTCAGCTTTTAAAATATCACTCATGATTAATTGTCAGAAATGCAAAATTACTCAATAACCCGGGGATTTCAATATATGTTTGTAAATAATATTAAGAAAGTCCTAAAAATACTGGGGTTTTGTAAAATCTAAATTTTTATAGTTATGTAAGATTATAGATTTTTCTTCTATAAATGTGGCGTATATGTGGTTTT
>CAJWJQ010000041.1:0-8604 GCA_913041905.1 uncultured Gammaproteobacteria bacterium | reverse complement strand
TAACATGGACGCCTAGCTTTAAGATACTTTCGAACATTCTCCATCTTAAGCTAGGTGTTCTAACATTAGATAAAACAATTCTTTATTTTTTCAGATTATACGATAATATATACTTTGGGTTAAAATGACGAAAAATTTTCTAAAATATCAGATAATAATATTTATGGTTGCAGCATTGAGCGCGCCTATGTCACTTGCTTATGAAACTACTAGTAATAATAGTTTAATATGTAAATATGGGGTAGATAATACATCTGATAAATCAAATTTTTTTGCACACTGTGATAAATGTATATATTTTTATGATGCAGATAATTTAGTAGCTGTATTTCAAATATTTTTAAACCCTGAAGTTATACAAAGTGAAATTGCAAATGAAGAACAAGCAATTAGATCTTTAAATTATTTAGCTTATCAATCTAGATCGCCTCCATCTGCTTAATTAAATTTTTTTATATTTAATTAATTTCATAGATTAGGAGGTATTATGAACAACCACAAATATTTAATTGCACTTATTGTATTATCATCACAAACTTTAATGGCAGAAGATTTAACAGAAATTCAAATTTCTGCACCAAGTGAAGCTAATGCAATCATAAAAAATGAAGCCATTGAATCAATTAACACAAAAAATTCTGTTGACGGAGGAGATTTACTAAGATCAGTAAATGGGATTAACACAATTAGAAGAGGAGGTCACGGCCTTGACCCAGTCATAAGAGGTCAAAGCGATCAAAGATTAAACTCATTCGTAGATGGAGCAATTGTTTATGGAGCTTGCTCAACTAAAATGGATTTAGCATCTACATATGTAAATATTGAAAACTACGACACAATCACTGTTATCAAAGGTTCTCAATCTGTAGTTTATGGTGCTGGTGGACCAGGAGGCATCATTAATTATGAAAGGGTTACAGAACCTTTTTCAACTTCAAGCTCAACAAAAGGCGGACAAACTTCAGGATCGCCATTTAAAATTAAGCTAGGCCAAACATTTGATAGTAATGCTGAAGCCATGACAACTATTGGCGACATAACCTACAGTAATGGACGGAGCTATTTGAGATTAAATGGTAGTCATTCTGATGCTGGCAATTATGAAACAGGTACTGGATTAAAACCTCAAACAGAATATGAAACATCTAATTATACTGTTATTTTAGGAAAGCGAACAGACGATGGTTCAAAGATTGAGTTCTCATACATAGATAATGAGAAAAAAAATGTTGCGTATGCAGGTTTACCAATGGATATAGCATATAGTAATTTAGATATTTATAATTTCAAATATCACCGTGTCACACCAATAGGACTTTTTTCATCGATGAAATTAGAATTATTTAATTCTGATATGGATCACTTAATGGATAACTATGCATTAAGAACAACCAATACTATGAAAACTCCCGCATCTTCAGATACTTATGGTTGGAGAATTATTGGTGCACTTGGAGAAAACTCTCGTCTTGGTGTGGATTATGAACATAATACACGAGACGCTGAACAGAATATGGTTATTAGCTCAACAAACAGACATCTTACATATTTATGGCCAGGCGCTGAAATATCTAAGTTAGGTTTATTTTATGAAACTAATAAAAGAATAAGTAATCAATCCACTCTAACTTATGGACTTAGATGGGATAACATTGAAACCGACGCAACAAGGTCTGCTGATGACCCAGGTTCTGACCACATGCTACAGGTAACAGCTAATAGTTTATATACAGCTCATTACACTGGCACAGTTACGGCTGGTAAAAGAGATTGGGATAATATTAGTGGTTTTTTAAGATTTTCTAAAAAAAGTGGACCCATGTCTAGTTATTATGTTTCGTTAAGTCGAAATGAAAGAACGCCTGATGCGACAGAACTTTTCCATGTTAAAACATCAATGGCAATGGCTGCAAAATACAGAGATAGACATATTGGTAATCCAAATCTTGATTCAGAGAAACATACAACTTTAGAATTAGGTTTTGAAAATATGTTTTTAGGAAGTCATATGAATGCATCTATTTATGTAAATGATGTTAGTGATTATATTACTACATACAGAGTATCAGATGGAACTTACGACAGTAGCGTAAATGATGCAAGAGTGTATAAAAATGTTGACGCTACTATATGGGGATATGAAGTTAGCTTAAAACGTTCATTAGGAACTAATTTTAGTAGCACATTAAGTTTAAATTATACACATGGTGATGATGATTCTCAGAATCGACCGCTTCCACAAATAATGCCATTATCTGGAAATTTATCGTTTGATTATCAAACGGCTATTTTTAATTATGGAATACGTATGAATTTTGCAGATACTCAAGATCGTTTTGATTCAAGAGTTTTAGATACTGGAAGAACGGGTGGTTATACTGTTTATGATTTTTACTTGGGGTCTGAGCCAACACCAGGTATACGTTTAAATTTTGGTGTAAGCAATTTAACTGATAAAAGATATGCTACGCACTTAAATAACAGCAATACGCTTGACTCTACTGCAGATAGAGTAGATGAGCCAGGACGTACAATTTGGGGATCTATAATATATGATTTTTAATTAAAACAGTGCTCCCTGTTTTATATTAGCTGTACCCCTCTAATTATTTTTAATTATGAGGGGTAACCCAATAAATTTTAATTTAATAATGGGATTAAATCGTCTAAACTTATGTATCAGTTTAATTAAAGGAATTAATTATGAATGTAAATTCTTTGCTTGCTTTAGGTGGACCAGTTGTATACATCTTGATTGTACTATCAATATACGCATTAGCAGTTATATTGTATAAGCTTCATATTTTTTATGGAGTTCAGTTTTTCAAAGATGATAATCTATCTCCAAGTATTGATTTGTGGCTAACAAACAAACAAAAAGATGCGTATGAAACAATCAATAAAATAGATCATCCTGAAACAGAAGTTATTTCTTTTACCATGTACCAATTACTAAAACATAAAAGATTAACAGATAAAGTTGAAGGAAATATTCGTGAAGAAATAACTAGACTGGCAGATGAAAGAGTAAACTATTATAGTTCTAAACTAGACAATCTTCAGGTTATTGCAACAATAGCTCCACTCTTAGGACTATTAGGTACAGTTTTTGGAATGATTGAAGCATTCCAACAAATGGAAGCCGCAGGTAAAAGCGTCGATCCTTCGATACTGTCAGGAGGAATATGGGAAGCTTTGTTAACAACTGCCGCTGGCTTATCAGTTGCTATACCAATTGTAGTTTTTGAATCTTATTTTAGGTCGCTAATTGAAAAATTTAAAAATAATGTTGAGAATGCAGTTACTAAAATATTAACTGCGCACATAAATTAACTACAACAACCAATACCTTTTGTTTTTAGTCGCCAGTAGTTATATGGCCATGGCGTTATAAAACCAGCAAATAACATAAATGGCATTACAAATAAATTAATTTTAGCACCACCTGTCACTAAGATATCAACTATATTCATTGCTAGCTCCATACTAATCATAGATATTAAACTCATACCCATAGCTGTTTTTAATGCAGATATAAATGACATTTGTTTGAGAAGAATAAATGTTTCTAAAATAATACTTGTAACTACTCCGTTAAACATCGCTAATGCCATGATTGAGTAAGTAGACCATGGTATTTGATTTACTTGAAAATAATAAATAGTTAATATGTCACCAAAACTACATCCAACTAGACACCAAAAAGTATTAACAGCAGATTTTTTCCAAGTTTCTTTAGAATACCAATCAAAATTTGTTTTAGTTACGTAATTCATTCTATAAGTCTAACCATAATTTTTTAGGCTGTCTCATACCGGCTAATTTGCATGCCTGTTGCCCATAGCCGTATGGGAATAAATTATAAATATATTTCCTAGTGGCTTTATTTTCTCCAAACTTTGTTCTAAATGATTTTAATAATTCTCTTAGCTCTGGAACTTTATGATGCTTTTCAAAATATTCTCTTATATAGTTTATAACATCCCAATGATTATCTTTTAGTTCTATATTAAATTCACTCGAGACTGTTTCGACAAATTTTGTATCCCAATCTTGAGGATCATTTAAAAAACCATCGCTATCTCTATCAAATTTTTTTATATTACTCATACTTATTTTATCATTTTAAATCTTTTAAGAGCAGCTCCAGATTTCATTACTCTATCAATTTCATTTTTACATTTGTTTAAATTTTCCCCTGTAACATGATGCATTATTATTGATGTGCTATATAACACACAATCCTTCATTATCCCCTCTGAGCCTGATAATGCATCAAATCCTTTTTTTAAAGACTCTTTCGCTATGTCTAAGGGATCAATTTCTGCCTCAACTTTGTCTAATTTTTTTGTTCTGATTACATCATTAGGTATTTGAACAGCTCTTAAATCCTGTTTTATACCAAGATCTATTTCTGGATTAATTTCTAGCAAATCATTATCATTATTTGTTTTTTTATAGTAATGGACATCCGTTTTTTGTCTTAAAGAAGGCACAACGCCTCCTTCAGTACCTTTGACAAGCATCGCTGTATCAAATTCTGCGTTTCTAGCTAATGCGAGATATATAGGCGGATAAGCTTTGTGAACATAACCAGTAATGAAGTGGTTTTTTCTTGCAATCAAAGGATTTGCTAAAACCTCAATAGTGGTAATAATGGGTCTTTTAATTATTTCACCTCTCAAATTCATCAACTCGTAAAGCTTTGGGGAAAATATTTTTTGATCTATGTAACCCCATCCAATTTCTTTATTTTCCACCCTTTCTTTTACTTGTTCATGATTAGCCAAAACATCTAATCCATGTAACTTAAGTATTAAGTGGTGAGTACACCCATATTTTGGACCAACACTTTCAACCCCTTGTGAAATTGCAGGAATCCCCAACTCTGCTAATACAGGTAATATGAATACAGAAGATGGGATATTTCGTGTATAACCATCGTATGGGTCAGCGATATTTACAAGGTTATCCGTTTTTATATTAATAGTTTTAACTGTATCTATAAAAGCATCCTGTACACCAAGATTTTCTTCTTCAGTTTCTCGTTTCATTCTCAAAGCAATTAAAAAAATAGCGCTTCTAATATCACTTATCTCTTTATTAAAAATCGCTGTCATAGAATCTTTAGCTTCTTGTCTTGAAATATCCTTACTCATTTCAGGACCAGTAGCAATTCTTTGTATAACAGACTTTAGTAATTCTTCAGATGTGAGTTTTTTATTATCCATAACCATTATTTAAATACTATCCAAGTCGTCGCAATATATTTAACTCCTTTTTGGAGTTTAACACCACGATGTTCATGAGTCCAAAATGGCGGAAACAATATTAATTTACCAATCTCTGGTTTTATTTTAACATTTTGATTTATAAATTCTGTTTCACCCCCAGGGCCATTTACATCATTTAGGTACCATATAGCAACTAATTGCCTGTCACTAAATTGATGACTACCACCATCTATATGCCAATGATAATATTCACCTGGATTAGTTCGCTGTATAGCATAACCAACATCCTTAAAAGGACCATTAAAGAATTCAAATTCTTTTTTTATTGAGCTGAGGGCTTTTGATAGGCTTGTAAATAATAGCTCATCAATATCTTTCCAATTATTTTTTCCACTAATAACCATATCCGTAGAACGTTTAATATCTTTTTGTTTAGTAAAATTTTGACCAACTCTACCTTGGTAATGTTCAGATTTAGAATCTTCAAATCTTTTTATAATATCATTGCAATTATCAATGTTTACTGTATCTGTGAACTCAAAGATAAAACTTCCCGGCTCAGCCTCGATAAGTCTTTTATTGACTTTAATATTCACTTAATAAATTCCTCTAGTTTTTTATTCTATTAAGTTGAGTGTATAGTATAAAATGTTACATGTAGATATAGAAATTTGTAAAATGGCAATAAGAATTAAAAGTAACTGGGCTAAATCAGTAAATAGAGCAAAAAATAGTGAAGACATTGCTAGCGCCTTATCATATATAGGTTGGAAGCTTTCTCTAGACAGAGCACGCAATCTACATGGTGATAATTTTGAATATACATCGGACCATCAAAGAGTAACTGTTATTGTTGAATTTATGTCATTTCAGATTCATCTTGCAGATAGATTGTTGTTTATAGACCAACAAACTGAAAAATTTAGAATTGAGGTAATGAATAAGTTAGGAAAACATTCAGCACGAATGATGCAAGAAAATTGCGAAGATTTATTTGGAGTTGGTGATTATAAGGCAGGATATATTAAAACTTTAAACTTGAGGTCAGCAGAATATTCTGAATACGAATTTGATAAAACAGGTTCTAATTATTCTATATACAGACACCTTGCAAAAAAAGTCCAAGACGCAATGGGGTTTAGTCAAACTAATAAATGGGTGATGGATCAGATAGTTGATATAGATGCTATTGAGATTTGTAAAAAGTTTTTAGAGGTCTATCACTCTTTAACAAAAAAATAATTATTTTTTAAATTTTTCCGCATTATCAACGGTTTTACTTTCACCGTCTTTATAACCAGCTTCATAAGCATCAGTTAGTCTTTGTTCTTCTATTTTAGGACTGCCTTGATAACCTTCTTGCCAACCAATAATATATTCATCAGAAACCTTCATTTCTTCAAGCTTAGTTACTATTTTGAAATACTCATCATTCATTATGTTCGTATAGACCCTTTTAATTCATGAGCTATATCAACTAATCGGTTAGCTAATTTTTCATGCTCTTCTACATATTCTTTAATAATACCTGTTGGATTATGATGAATATCTTTTTCAGTAACTCCTTTTTTTCTCTCAAGTTCCATAAATTCTTTTTGAATTCTTAAAAGTTTTTTTATTATTTCTTTTCTTTCTGCTTCTAGCTTTTTTTTGTCAGTCACCTAATATCCTCCCTTTCTTCTGCTCTCTGGCAGACCACCTATTCTACCAGCTTGTTTGCTAGGATTTCCAGGGAATAAATCAAATAATGCTTTTGTGTCAATTTTTTCCCCCCAGAGTTTACCCAAATCTTTAACCATAGATCTTGTGTTAGGTTGATTTTCTTTATTATTAATAAACTCTTCTCTAAGATAATTTATTACATCCCAGTGTTTATCACTTAATTCTATATTTTCTTGTTTTGCAATTTCTGCAGCAATTTCCTTATTCCAATCTTCTAGATTTGTAAGGAATCCAGTGTCAGTTGTTGAAACTTCTTTGCCATTTATTTCTACTTTCATTTGAAACTCCAGCATCCATTTAATCTATATTGGAAAATTCTAATATACTCTAAGCTAGAAGTCTATAGAGTTTTTTTAAACTAATCTTCCTTAAAATTAGCTACTGCGTCTATAGATTTATGAGGAAGAAAAATTCCACATCCAAAAATTCTTCCTTCTCCAACACCAATGTCTTGTAGACGTACGGCATTTTCTTTAGATAAATCAGCAATCATTAGACTTCTTCCTGATCGTTTTTTGCCATTAATTGTAAGACTTTTAGTTTTACCACATATAGCTCTTTTTATTGATATTTCAAATGAGTTAAGCTCGTTTATCATTTTACTTAAAAACTCATTTTCATTTTCACACACATCTTCATGGTTTAATACAAATCTACAAATTAAATCGCGTACGACTAGAAAAGGTTTTACATTAGATTTACCAATTTTAATTTTATTTCCCAGCACTTCTAATATTTGATTTTCTAATTGTTTTGCTAACTCTACTTTTTCTTTTGGCATTCTTATGATAAGTCTCGTTCTTTGAGATAGAAAAATTTCTTCATCTTCAGCTCTCATCCAACCATTACCAGAATCTGGGCCATGTAGCGTATGTATACCTGATAATTTATCTTCAACAAGCCATGGAAGAAGTTTCGTTATCTCTTTAGATAACTCATAAGCATGATCAAATGGTAAAGTTTTGCAATTTATCCTATAAGCGACATCAATCATTTTTGATGCCTCACTCATATGTTTGTTTTCACTTTCTGTCCACATAGATTATTTAATATATCCGCTAAACGCAGATTCTATTTTTTCCTCCCAATCCTCAGGCGTATCAGGGTACGGCGGTTTCAAATCTAATCTAATGAAGACCTCACCATTTTTTGCTTTTTTCTTTACTACTTTTAATAACTCATCAAAAGTTTCGATGTCTTTTCCCTCAATTATAACGGCACTTAAATATAACATTAATCACAGATTCTTTTTTTTGAACGAAGTCTATATAAAAGCCTATTCTTATTTTTTGTATTTGTAAATGTTGTGCGCATATGAATAACATTATTTGTTAATACACCTTGTCCTGGCATTAATTTATAATTCACATGGAATGTAGTTGATTCTTTAATAATTTTTTTTAAATTATTTATAGAATTAATAATATCTTTTTCCCATACTATGTTTCTCTCCCTCATGCTAAATCTCATATGTAATTTTTCATTAACAAATCCAAATACGTATCCCTTAATCTTTGACCTAGAATTTATTTTATTTTCTGGAATTATATAAGCATCTTCTTTCATTAGCTCATGCATATTTTTATAATGTTTATTATATAAAATATATGCAATTTCATGATCCATAAACCTATTCACCCCGCCGCTA
>CAJWJQ010000040.1:0-9339 GCA_913041905.1 uncultured Gammaproteobacteria bacterium | reverse complement strand
GAATTTTGGATTACTTCTGAAGATGAAGGCAGCGGACATCCCACCCTTTATAAAATTGTGGTGAGATAAAAACGCTTCTATTAAAACCAATTAACAAAAATTCAAAATTAACCTAGCTAAAAAAGGACTAAACAATAATTTAGAAGCGTTTTTATAATCACCTATTAAATTTACATTTTAATCTAGAGCGATTTTTTTAAAAAAAAGTTAAAATTTAAATTAATCTAAAAGATATGTTATGCTAATTTTTAAGTATGGGTGCCTTTGGAATCTTTGTTTGTAGTTATCTTGAGACATTGAATTAAAAGTTGTTAAGATTTGAAACTTATTTAATCTCTGTAATAATCCTACTTGAATTATATTTCGATATTTTTTAGACTTCATGGTAAGAGATGCGTTATCATTAAAAAGACTTCCCTCTATATTGAAATCATGAAAGTAATATTCTTGTCTGGTTCCAAGATAAAAAGATAATTTATTTTGTTTCATGTTCATTATATTCTCAAAAAAGTGAAATGAATCTAGAAGTCCTATCATAATTCCAACATCCAAGCCTGTTTTTATTTGATAAGTTCCCACTTCAGAAAACAATTTTGTTTCAAGGTTAACATTTTTCTCCACACTAAATCCTTTGAAGTAATTGATTAAAAAATTAAGGTGAACCTCTTGAGGCATTTGAGCATTCCATTCAAGCTCTTGAAGGTTAAGAAATAATCGATGATATAGATTTTGCATGCCCTTTGCTAAAGATGCTGTTCCCGTTATCCCTAACTTTCCAGATAAAGATAAACTGCTAGTGTCTGTCAAAGCTCTTTGATTTTTATATTTAAAAAACAACCATCCACTATATGGATAATCATATTTTATTGGGTCTGCCTCATCCTTTATAAAGAACGGACTAGATGGAGTATAAATTTCCTGACCTATTGTAAAATGATTAATTAATGATTTCTCGTTTTTTGATTTAGCAAATTTTGAATATGTCAAAAAAATACCGCTTGAATAATAAAAGTCTTTTGCAAAATATAGGTCATTATCTACGTCAAGATTAATTGTATTTTGACTATATAAAAAATTTGTAAGCAGAAGAGCTAGGTAAATTTTTTTTTGTAAAAAAATATTTTTTAAGGGCAATTATTTTAAATTTATATCAAAGTTAATTATATATTATTGATCATATAATATGAATATTCGGCAAGCAATAAGTAAAGACCTTGATGATATAAAAAAAATAGCGGACGCATGCGCTATTGATATGGCTAACTATAGTATTTTTCAATGGAATGAAAAATATCCTTCGAAAGAGGTTTTTAAAAATGATATAGATTCAGGCTCATTATATGTTCTCGAAAACAATAAGCAA
This sequence comes from uncultured Gammaproteobacteria bacterium, assembly GCA_913041905.1. Taxonomy (GTDB): domain Bacteria; phylum Pseudomonadota; class Gammaproteobacteria. Next base: position 7,976 of record CAJWJQ010000040.1, on the reverse strand, counting down.
ATCATAGGCTGTATTATGCTAACTGCTTTTAAAGATGACGTATATAAAGATGTACAATGGTTAACTAAAGATTCTAAAAACTTATACTTACATCGATTAGCTGTAGACCCCTGTTTTCAAAAAAATGGGAATGGAAGCAAATTAATGGATTTTTCTGAATCCTTTGCTGTTGAGAATAATTTCATTTCTATTAGATTAGACACATTCAGTTTAAATCAGAGAAATAATAAATTTTATAGATCTCGGGGATACACTCAGCTAGGAGATGTTTTTTTTCCAATGCAAAGTGACCTTCCATTTCATTGTTATGAAAAAGTGTTACTTTAAAACCCTAATTTTTTAAGATCCTTCTTTTCATCTGCACTGTCAATTCTTAAACTTCCACAATCTAGTGGAATAGAAACAATTTCTGGTACTGGAAAATCTTCAGATGAAATATTAAGGTCCTCATGTAAATACGCATTTTTCATATATTGCGCCCATATTGGCAATGCCATTGTAGCTCCTTGTCCAAAAGCAATATCCTCAAAGTGAACTGAACGATCTTCTCCTCCAACCCAAACTCCAGTAACTAAATTTGGCACCATCCCCATAAACCAACCATCACTTTGATTTTGAGTCGTCCCAGTTTTACCGGCAATTGCATTTTCGAAAACATATGGATATCCTGTTATAATATTTTTATATATGTAATTAGATTCTTCAAGACCTGCATGTCGTAACCTTCCTCCAGAACCATAGTTTGTTACCCCTTCCAATAAATTAAGAGTAACATATGCCACTTCTTCGCTTAATACATCTGTAGTTTCAGGAATTACCTCAAAAAGAGGGACTCCATTTTTATCTTCAATTCTAGTAATAAAGATAGGCTCTATAAATATTCCCTTATTTACAAATGTACTATACGCTCCTACCAATTCATATAGACTGATGTCAGGGGTCCCAAGAGCTATTGAAGGCACCTCTGGCAGATAAGACTTAATTCCCATCTTCTTCATTAAAGTTACAACAGGTTTTGGTCCTACTTGATCCATAAGCCTTGCACTAACAGTATTAATTGAATTTGCTAATGCATTTTTTAAGTTTCTGGTTTGACCATATTTATCACTTGAGTTTTTTGGACACCAAGCGTCAATATTACCATGCTTCATTGGCTCAATACAATAAAGAGCATCAGGCAAGGTATGGCACGGAGACAATTTCAACTGATCAATAGCTGTAGCATAAAGAAAAGGCTTAACTGTTGATCCAATCTGCCTTCTTCCTTGTTTTACCTGGTCATATTGAAAATGTTTAAAATCAAATCCTCCAACCCAAGCTTTAACATGTCCGGTTTGTGGTTCCATCGACATTAAAGATGATCTTAAGAAATATTTATAATAACGTATTGAATCAACAGGTTTCATAATAGTATCTATTTCTCCTTTCCATGAAAAAACTTTCATTGGTGTTTCTAATTGGAAAGACTCCCAAATTTCATCATCACTATTTCCGCTTAATCTCATCTTTCTCCATCTTTCTGATCTCATTGCAGATAATTTAATTAAAGTATCAACCTGGCCTTCTCTTAAATCTCGAAAAGGAGGAGTCGGATTTAATGAATCGGGTTCTTTATTCTGAGCAAAGAACTCAGACTGTAAATTTTTCATATGGTCATCCATTGATTGCTCAGCAATTTCCTGTAACCTAGAATCAATTGTTGTGTATATTCGTAGTCCGTCTCTGTATATATTATATTTGGATCCATCTTCTCTTGTGTTGTCTCTTAGCCATTGATTCATAAACTCCTGGAGGTATGCTCTAAAATAAGTTGCTAAACCTTCTCGATGAGACTCAGGAGAATAATCTACATTTAATGGAAGCTGAACTAATGAATCTAATTCATTTGTTGAAATCATCTCGTTTCTAAACATTTGTTGAAACACAACATTTCTTCTTTCTAAAACTAACTCAGGTCGTCTAAGAGGGTTATATAATGATGAATTTTTAAGCATCCCAACCAACATTGCTGCATCTTCTATAAGAAGACTGTCAGGTGTTTTGTTTAAATAAATTTTAGATGCAGACCTAACACCATCCGCATTATTGTTAAAGTCATATATGTTAAGATACATTGCAATAATTTCATTCTTTGTATATCTTTTTTCAATCTGCAAAGCTAAAACCCATTCCTTTGCCTTTTGTAATACTGCTTGTGAAAAACTTCTAGATCTCACTCCAACAAACAATTGCCTTGCAAGCTGTTGTGAAATTGTACTAGCTCCTCCTCTTTTATTTAAAAAAATGATTGCCCTTAGTGTAGATCTCACATCAATACCTGGGTGAGAATAGAATCTTTCATCTTCAGTTGCAATAAGAGCGTTAACTAGGTTTGAAGGAAGTTCTTTATATGTAATAGGAGTTCTATTATCATTAAAATAATATTTTCCCAAGATCTCCCCATCTGATGAAATAATTTGAGTAGCCAAATTTGTATTTGGGTTTTCTAACTGTTCGAATTCTGGCATTTCTCCAAAATAGCCATTCCCGGTTAAAATAAATAAGGAGAAAAATGAGATTATTCCTGACAGCAATAGTATCCAGTATATTTTTATTAAACGTCTCTTTTTCATTCCTATTAGTATTGATTCAATTTAATGTGACCGGCTCTTCCCTTTTTAAAAATTTTGTTACTATTCTGTTTTCCTTTTCTGAGCTCTTTCTGCTCTTGATACGAAAGTTGAATTGTTTTGTTGCAATCATCCGAACAACAGGTGTTCATTTTTTCTTGACAATTTTTACATTGAATAAACAATAGGTGACAAGCCTCGTTTGTACAATTTACATGAGTGTCCGCAGGCGCTCCACATTGGTGACAACTAGAGACAATCTCATCAGATATTCTTTCACTTTTCCTTTCATCAAAAACAAAATTTTTGCCTAAAAAATTATTTTCCAGTTTATTCTGTTTTACCTGTCTGGTGTATTCTATAATTCCTCCTTCTAGTTGAAATACATTTTGTATTCCTTTGTATTTCAAATAGGCACTTGCTTTCTCACATCTTATACCTCCAGTACAATACATTAAGTAATTCTTGTCTTTACCATTTTTTTCTAATTGGTCATCAATCACTTCAAGAGATTCTCGAAATGTATCAACATCAGGCTTAATAGCTCTCCTAAAAAACCCTATTTCACTTTCATAATGATTTCTCATATCAATACATACTGTATTATCCTCATTTAACATCTGATTAAATTGCTCCGCATTTAAATGATCACCAATATTTGTAACATCAAACGATTTGTCATCTAACCCATCTGCCACAATTTTTTCTCTAACCTTAATTGTCAGCTTTAAAAATGATTTACTGTATTGTTCAATTGCTACATTTAGCCTTATTTCATTAAGTGGAGTTAAACTTTTTAGAGACTCCTTAAATTTATTGTAGTTTTCTTTTGGGACAGATAGTTGTGCATTTATTCCTTCTTTAGCAACATATATTCTTCCCAGAACATCTAGCTTAGACCAAACAATAAAAAGGTGGTCTCTAAACAGATTTGGATTTCCAAGCTTAAAATACTTATAAAAAGATAACGTTATTCTTTCTTGAGAATTTTCATCAATTATTCTGGCGCGCTCTTCAGCACTATGTTTATTGTACAGTTGCATGCTATACTAATATAGAATGCAAAATTACAACTTTTTCATGACCTTAACCCTTTCAGTCATTCAAACCCTCTTGTTTTGGACCAACTAAAAGTAATTCTGTTTGTCGACCGTTAATATATCTGAACCCTTCTTTGCCAAAAAAGCCTGGAACCTCCAACATGATTCTTATATCTTTTTTCCACTCTGGAATATAAACTGTTGTGTTTAATTCTATTGCATAAGCTGTGTTATGTTGAAGAGGATAATCTCCAGTTAGTGGAACACCACCTTGTGAATCCCACATACCAAGAGTTGTTCCAGCAGAATGTCCATAGGTTCCAAGTGGATGAGTATATATTGATGGTCTTAGTCCTTCTGCTTTGCCTTGCTTTAAAGACTTTCTTAATATTTCATTTCCTGTAACACCCAGTGCAAAATTATTTGTAAAAATATCCTGTACCCTATTCCCCTCTTTTAATGCATTAACTAAAAAATCTGGAGCACTAGTTTCTCCAGGTTTTAGTACATATCCTAATTCTTGACAATCCGTATTTAGAGTTAAATATGAAATACCAAAATCACAGTGAAGCAAATCTCCTGGTTGTATTCTATCAAATTTTGATTTATTGTCAAATGCATATAAATCACTAGCATCTTTTCTTTGAACATCAACACTAGGGTGGAACCATGTGTCAAGACCTAGATCAATAACCTTTTCACGCATCCACCAAACAACATCGTCGGTAGTGGTAATTCCGGGAGTAATTACTTTTGTTGAAAAAGCTTCTCTAATTATTGCATGACTTATTTCAACTAAATGGGAATAAACAGTCATTTCCATTGCAGTTCTTGTCTCGATCCATGCAATTGCAAGATCTTCTGCTGAAACAATCCTATTCCTGTGTTTATTTGGCAAAACATTATAAAGTTGGTCATAATGATATTTACTAAGGCCATCTGCTAAAGACTCATAACTTGATGAGTTTATACCAATCTTACTAGGATCTTGACTAACGATATAGTCCCTTAATGCTTTCCATTGATTAGGTTGCTTCTCTTTATCCCAAATCGAAGGGATATTGTCTCCAAAAGGATATCTGGTAATTGCAACTGATTTAAACTCATTAGTTTTAGAGTCTATTGAAAAAACTAAAATAGTAGTTCTCCTTGCGTTTAACCATTTAGGAGGTAGCATCGTTTTGATTATTGGATCTTCATTATATTCTCTAGTAATAAGAACCCACATATCAATGCTAGTTTTTTTCATCAATGATGGCAATAAATTATTGAACCTGTCCTGCTGAAGTCCGTTAATAAACTCTGCACGTTCTTTTAAGGACAGAATATCCTGAGCTGAAATATTTACACTTAGTGTAAGACTTAAAATTATTAATATCTTTCTCATAGTTTCATAAAATATAAATATAAAAAATATTACTTTAGTGATAAGATAAAGGCATCAATATGGCAGACAAAGATTCAAAACTAAAAGCTCTTAAATTAACGTTAGATAAATTAGACAAAACCTATGGGAAAGGTTCTGTTATGAAGCTGGGGGATCAAACTATAGAAAAGGTAGAAGCTATTTCTTCCGGTTCAATAGGATTGAATCTGGCAATGGGTGTGGGAGGTTATCCTAAAGGGAGAGTAGTTGAAATATACGGTCCAGAATCTTCAGGAAAAACTACACTTTCATTACATGCTATAGCTGAGTGTCAAAAAAGTGGAGGCATTGCTGCATTTATTGATGCTGAACATGCATTTGACCGGTTTTATGCTGAAAAGCTTGGTGTTGATTTAGCTGAACTTGTAATTTCTCAACCAGATAATGGAGAACAAGCTCTAGAAATTGTAGATAATTTAATTCGTTCTGGAGCAGTCGACGCAGTGGTAATTGATTCTGTTGCAGCGCTAACTCCAAGAAGTGAAATTGAAGGAGAAATGGGGGATTCTAAAATGGGTTTACATGCGCGATTAATGTCTCAAGCAATGAGAAAGTTAACAGCTTCTATCAGTAAAACAAATTGTACAGTTTTTTTTCTGAATCAGTTAAGAGAAAAAATAGGTGTTATGTTTGGTAACCCTGAAACTACAACAGGAGGGAATGCATTAAAATTTTATGCATCTGTTAGGTTAGATATTAGAAGGTCAACTCAAATAAAGGATTCAGAAGGTGCTGTTTTAGGGAATAAAACAAGAGTAAAAGTTGTTAAAAATAAAGTTGCCCCCCCTTTTAAAACAGCAGAATTTGATATTATGTATGGAGAAGGAATTTCAAAAACAGGGGAAATATTAGACCTTGGGGTCGAGTATGAAATTATAGAAAAAAGTGGGTCTTGGTTTAGTTACGGAGGAACTAAACTCGGTCAAGGAAGAGATTCTATTAAAGTTCTTTTAAAAGATAATCCAGAGCTTATGGAAGAATTGGAAGGGAAAATATTTCAAATTATAAGCGACAATAAATAAATTACTTTTTTTGTAGTTCCCTATATTTATTAGCAGCTTTGAGAGGTGCTTTTTTTGGATCTGCGAGCAGCTCATCTTTCATAATTTTACGAGTTTTATCGATTAATTCTGGTATATCTTCTTCAGTCAAATCATTAACTTCAATTTTATCTAGAACTTTTGCCCTTAATTGTCCTGGTTTCCCAAAAATTGGATGCCAAGGAAATTTTAATTTGCAGTCAAACATAACAATAGGTATTATAGGGAGTTTATTCTCTATTGCGATTTTAAACGCACCATGTTTAAAGTCTGCTAATACTGCTGTTTCATCCAGATAATTTGTTTCAGGAAAAAGACATATGTTATATCCTTCTTCTAGCAGTTTGTTCGCTCTGCCATAAACTTCATATCTGCTTTTTGAGTTAGATCTGTCTACCAGTATAGCAGCTCTCTTATATACATATCCAAAAATTGGGATACTATATAGCTCTTTCTTGCCAACAAATGTAAATGGTGTTTTATTCAATATAAACATCAGAAAAATATCCATGTAGCTAGTATGATTTGCAATTATTAAACAATTTGTTTCTGTTTTAAGCTTATGTTGATTCTCAAATGAAAGATAAAAGCCGCTCCCATGTAGAATAATTCTAGACCAAAGATTCCTTGCAATCCAAAATAATTTTGCATAGCCTCTGGGCAACATAAGTATTATAACTAAAATGGGAAAATAAAGTATTGTTTGCAGGGCAGCTAAAGTATAGAACCAAGCCCACCATATTTTAATGACTAATTTATGCAATGACCTTAACATTATTACACGCTAAAATTAACCTCAAAGGTAAGAGGTATTTTGTTTCAGAATGAAAAAAAAATATCTTTGTTTGTATAATTGTCTTTTTATGGCCAAAATTCTCACTGGAGTTCAGTCAACGGGCACTCCTCATTTAGGAAATTTGCTTGGTGCGATAATCCCTTCAATTCAAATGGCAAATAAGTCAAATGAAGAGTCCTATTTCTTTATTGCCAACCTACATTCTCTAACACAAATTAAAGACCCTAAAGTACTACAAAAAAACACATTTTCTACTGCCGCTGCCTGGCTTTCATTTGGTTTAGATACTAATAAAGCCTGTTTTTTCAAACAAAGCGATGTCTCTGAAGTTACTGAACTAGCATGGCATTTAAGTTGTTTTTTTCCATATCAAAGATTAACATTAGCTCATTCATTTAAAGATAAGTCAGATAATTTGAAAGATGTTAATGCTGGTTTGTTTTCCTATCCGATGCTTATGGCAGCTGATATTTTAATTTATGATGCGAATATTGTTCCTGTTGGCAGAGATCAACTGCAACATCTTGAAATTACTAGAGATGTAGCTTCTAGGTTTAATAACCTAATGGGTGATACATTAGTGATTCCTGAACCTAAAATTCAAGAAGAGGCAAAATATGTTATTGGGACAGACGGTGAAAAAATGAGTAAATCTCAAGGCAACACAATTGATATTTTTCTTCCAAATAAAGATTTGAGAAAGCAAATTATGAAAATTAAAACTCAAAGCCTTTCTGTCGAAGAGAAAAAGGATCCTAAAGATTGTAATATATTTAAGATTTATTCTTTAATTGCTTCTAAAGAAAACCAAACATCATTAAAAAACCGATATACTTCAGGTGGTTTGGGATATGGTGAGGCAAAGGAAATCTTGTTTAATGAAATCATACAAAAATTTCAAAAAGAGCGAGATTTATATAGCTCATATCATGCTAATAAGGAAAAAGTGGAGATTGTTTTAAAAGATGGCGCAGAAAAAGCGAGAAAACAAGCTCAAATAGTTCTTAAAAGAGTTAGAAGTAGAGTTGGATTTTAATTGTTTTTTTTTAAATTTGATTAATGTCT
>CAJWJQ010000039.1:0-9666 GCA_913041905.1 uncultured Gammaproteobacteria bacterium | reverse complement strand
GTTGTTTTAGATAAAGACTAGTTTCATTTTTTAATTGATTTGATTCCATTGAGTTGATAGTTATTTCATTGTTACAAGACATTATTAATAATGAAAATATAATATAACTTTTTGTGTAATTATTACTCAGCATTTTTAAATTAATAATTTTTACAATATTAATAAATCAAAGTATTAAAAAATAACCACTTTTTTTTAAATATTGATAAAAATTAAAAAATAATCATTTGTTTTATTTAACCTCTGTTTTTGAAGATATAATTTTGCTTTACAATTATACCATGTTAATAGTAGAGTTTATTTACCTACTTAATAGTTTAATAGTAGTATCTGATTTATATATTATAGAGACCTGCCTTTGTTTTTGGGCAGGTTTCTTTATTCACAGTACTTATCTCCAATATTTGTTGAATCATAAGTATCCTTATCTACTATACCAGAAGAATATTTATCAGGAATATAACCACCTGAATTTAAACCATCTCCCGATGAATATCCTGGACCATCATTTAATGGAGTATTAAAATAAAAATAATACTTTCCGTCAATAATCTTTTTTTCCCTTATTGTAAAACAATCTTCTTTATTACATGAAGAAAAAATAATTAAAAACAGAAGACAAATAGATTTAACCTTCATAAAATTTATGTGATTAAATTATTGATATTTTTTCCATATAAATGTGGAACCATCATGATTAACAGCTAGAACATCAAATTCTGCTCTTTCATTAATTGTTTCCATTCCTGGAACATTACTTCCAGCAGGCATTCCAGGAACTGTAATTCCTTTAATGTCAGGATTTTCTAATAAAAGTTTTGTTATTGCATCAGATGGTACATGTCCTTCAACAAAATAATTACCAATAAATGCAGTATGACATGATTGAAGTGTATAATCAATACCAGCTTTGACTTTTGCTGAGTACATATCATTTGTCTTAATTGACTCTACATTAAAACCGTTTTGTTCCATATTGCTTACCCAACCAGAACAACAACCACAAGTAGGTGATTGATAAACGACTAATTTTTCTTTTGTGTCTTGATTACAAGAAAAAAGAATTATTGAAATAATTAATAATATTTTTTTCATATTACAAATATCGTTTTTTTATAATAATAATTAATAATTTAATACTATACTTTTGTCTATAATGAAGCAACTAATTAAATTATTAAAGAAACTATATTCTGATATAATGTCTCATCCACTTTTATCAATTATAGTAAGGATAATTTTTATTTGTTTGATTCTTATATTGATAGCTTATATATTATTCTATTCAATAGTTATAGCTGTAATATTAATTCCAATATATTATATTTGGAGATATTTTAAATAAGAGGTGAATGTCTGAGATACTTGATGAGAATAAGATTAAAGAAAGTCTAGAAGCTTTAGATGGTTGGGTTATAAAGAATAATATTTTATATAAAAAAATTTCATTTAAAACCTTTATGAATGCATTTAGCTTTATGAATATAGTTGCTGATCATTCTGAAAAGATAAATCATCATCCAAAATTAACTAATGAATATAACATACTAGAAATTGAATTGCACACACATAGTCTAAATGCTATTACTGAAAAAGATTTTTCATTAGCTAGATTTATTGATAATATCTATGAAGAAATGTTTTCTTAAAAACTCTATGTATAATAAAATAAGATCCCTTATTTGTTTTCTAATCATACCATTTATTATTTCTTGTCATGGACCTGAACCCCTTGATTTAGATGATGGAGAATCCGAAATTAGCTATACAGGTGAAAGCATTCAAAGATTACCTGAAGCAATCATATCAACCCTAGGAGAAGAAATTGTTGATGAGCCTAAGATTAATGCTACATTAAGTCTTATTGAAGAAGACTTAATTAAATCTGATTATAATATAGGTGTTGAGATTAGGGGTAGCTCTTCACAAATGTTTGATAAAAAGTCTTATGGATTTGAGACTAGGAGTAGCGACTTTAATGATGATATAGATGTTTCTCTAGGAGGTTTTTCACCAGAAGAGGATTGGATATTTTATGGCCCATATAGTGATAAATCGTTAATAAGAAACAAATTAACATTTGATCTATCTAATCTAATAGGTTACAAGGCTAGTGATACAAAATTTTACAATTTATCAATTAATGGTGATTATAAGGGTGTTTATATTTTAATGGAAAAAATCAAAAGAGATAAAAACAGGGTAGATGTAACAAAACATTCAGGTTCTTCAGCAAATGGGGGTTATATAATTAAAATTGATAAGGCAACTGGTGATTCATCATCAGGAACCACTTATGATTCATCTATGTCATTTAGATCTAATTATAATACGAAAGGTAATCTGTCAGATCAATCAGAAATATATTTTATATATGATTATCCAAAACCAGAAAAAATTTCAACTGAACAAAAAGAATATATCCAAACATATATAAATGATTTTGAGTCAAATTTATTGTCTGATGAATTTAATAATATAGAAAATGGGTATTTGAGTTATATAGATATAGATTCATTTATCAACTTTTTTATAATAAACGAAATCACGAAAAATATTGATGGCTATAGACTGAGTACATTTTTAAATAAAGATGTAAATGGAAAATTAAAAATGGGACCAATATGGGACTTTAACTTAGCTTTTGCTAATTCAGACTATTGTAATGGATGGACTACAAGTGGATGGGGTTTTAAATTTAATGAAATATGTCCTGGAGATATTTGGCAGGTTCCGTTCTGGTGGAACAGATTTATGGAATCTCCAGTATTTAAACAAGCGCTTCTGACAAGATGGAATGATCTTAGATTAAATCTACTTTCTAACCAATCTATAATGGATAAAATAGATGGATATACTGATTATCTTAATGATAGAGGAGCTGTATACCAAAATTTTTCTAGATGGGATTTATTAGGAAGATATATTTGGCCAAATAAATTTGTTGCAAATTCTCATAAAGAAGAGATTGGTTATATGAAAGATTGGATTAACAATAGATTGCAGTGGATAGATGAGGCTATAATAAACTTATAACTATATTTGACTAATGAGTAAATATATACATAAAGCACTATTATTATATAGAGTAATAATATCACTTCTTTTTGTTTTTGGTTATGGACTTAAAAAGCTTAAGATGCTTATTAATGGAGAAGATTTCTTCTACAGTTTTCTTGGCTTTGGAAGTGATATAACCTTATTACTTGCATCGATAGGTGAGCTTATAGCTCCTATTTTTATCATAATAGGATATAAAACAAGATTTTTTACAGCACTTCCCTTATTTATGATGTTTATTGTTGTTTTTGATGTTAAAAGTGGTGAACCATTTGAATCATATCAGACTGCACTATTGTATTTAATATCACTTTCAATTATTATAATTGCCGGTCCAGGTAAGTATTCTATAGATAATTATATAAAAGGTAAGTAGTCTAAGGAGCTCTCTTCCCAACACTAGCTTCTAATATTTCGAACCAATCAATTAACTCTAAATTAATACTACTAGAATCTATAGATTCTTTTAATCTATCAATTTTAGTTGTTCCAACAACAGGAATAATATTAGAAGGATGTTTAATCAACCATGATAGGAGAATTTGACTTTCAGAACAATTATATTTTTTTTTGAATTTTAAAAGCTTTTCTCTTATTCGATTATTTTGATCATTCTTTTTTAAATAGAACTCACCAAGAGGTTTCCAAGCCATCGGTTTTATACCTTTCGATTGCATATAATCTAATGTTCCATCATAAATAGGATCTAAATGAGTTAGCGAGCATTGAATTTGATTACAATCAATTTTAATTTTATTATTAAACATTTGCATTTGCTGAGGGTTAAAGTTTGAAACCCCAAATGAATTAATCTTTTTAGATTCTAAAAGTTGATTAACTGTATCGGATATTTCATTAATATCCATAAGCGGGCTAGGTCTATGCATTAAAACACAATCTAAATAATCAGTTTTAAGATTTATTAAGGAATTTTCAACAGATTTAATTATGTGATCTTTTGAGTAATCATAGTGCTTAACCTTAATTGGTAATTTATCTGACGGGTACATTATCCCAAATTTTGAAATAAGTTTTATTTTTTCTCTATCAATTTTAGATTCTATTAACCCCCTTCCAAATAATTCTTCTGTTGTATATCCTCCATAGATATCAGCATGATCAAATGTATCAACTCCAAATTCAACAGAATTTTCAATAAGTTCAGATACCTGCTTAGTAGACAAGTTATTACCCCAAATACCCCAATTCATTGTACCTGAGATGATTTTAGAATAATTCATTTTTTATAAGGAATAGATGAGTGATGAAGGAAAATTTTAATAGAATTATCTATTTCTATATATCCAAAACTGAATTCAACTTTTATTTTTGTTGACTCATTTTCAAAACAATAATTTCCTGTAGCAAAACCTAAATCATTTATTATCTTAATTTGACTATTTTCAAAACTAATTTTTTTCCATTTTGCTAAAGCAAAACCTTGATCTTCACTGCATTTTCTATCATCTCCAGCAATAAAGTATGAAATAGTTTTTTCCTTTGTATTTCTAAATTGAATTTCTGATGCTTTGCTAGGTTTGAATAATAATTGATCTCCTTCAAAGTTATATATCTCATGAAGAAAATTATTTGTGAATTCTTCTAAAGAATCTTTATCATCGGAAAGCTCACCCATTTTTATTATTCCATTACCCCACTTTTTCTGTACTTCAATTATTTTTTCTTTCATGATATAAATAAACTCATAATTAAGTTAAAAATCAAAACAATTAGAAAAAGTATTAGAAAGGGGAAAATTAAGCTCATTGAAACCGATTTAATGACAACTTGAGTTATATTTTTTTAGTCTCCAATAATTATAGGGTAGAGGAGTTAAAAAGCCGGCAGTAAGCATAATCGGTATAGCCCACCAAGTTATTAATGCTCCTCCAGTTAGAAGTATATCTGTAATATTCATAGCTATTTCCATTGAAACCATTGAAATAAGACTCATTCCAAGAGCTGTTTTTATTGCATTGAATAATCCTAGTTGTTTTAATAGTATGAATGTCTCTAGAATAATTGAAGTTAATAATCCATTAACTATTGCTAAAATCATTATACTGGTGATTGACCAGGTATGGTCAATATTTTGGAAATAATAAATAGTGCCAAAATCACCTATTGAGCAACCTAATAGACACCAGAATGTATTAAGTCTTGCTTTTTTCCAAGTGTGTTTGCAGTTCCAAGAAATTGATAAAATCATTTTTTTTATTTTAAAAAACAAACTTGCAGAGTAGATATCCAAGTAGAAAACCTTCTAACCAAGCTAATAGTGTCACTTGATATTTGGTAAAGCCAAACTTTTTAGCAAATTTCCAAGTAAATTCTTCATGCCATTCAAAGAAATTCTTCATTAAACAAAGTTACGAATATTTATTTTTTTGTAAACCAATAAGCAAATAATAAAAATACAGCTTGAAAAGGAAGTCTAATAATTGCAGTTTCTTTTGTAATTTCTAATAAAGACTGTGCTAGAGTGCTTTGAGCAAGATATATATTAGCAGGGAATACTCCTAGAAGAAGAAGAATTACTCCTTTTGCAGCTATAATTCTATATTTATTAAAAAGAAGCATAAAGCCTAAAAGAATTTCAAAAACACCACTCAAATAAACTAATTCTAGATGAAAGCTCATATAATTAGGTATTATTGATAAAAAATAGTCTGGTTCAGTAAAGTGTCTTATTCCAATATAAATATATGTTGATCCAAAAAAATATATAGAGATTAATTTAATGTATTTCAAAATTTAAGAGTTATCCAGTTATAAGGGCAATATTAGTTGAAAAAAGTTTTACTGCTATTGAGAGAAGTATTATCCCAAAAACTTTTCTTACAACTGCTATTCCATTTTTTCCAAGAACATTTTCAATTCTATTGGATGATTTTAGAACTATATATACAAAAAGAGAATTAATTATTATTGCAACAATAATATTTATTAATTGAAATTCAGCTCTAAGAGATAATAATGTTGTAAGTGTTCCAGCACCAGCTATTAATGGAAAAGCAATAGGCACTATTGATGCCGTTTCTGGTTGATCATCTTGAAATAATGATATGCCTAATATCATCTCAAGTGCTAAAAAGAAGATAACTATTGATCCAGCCACGGCAAATGAATTTATATCTATTCCAATCAAGTTGAGTATTTCTTCTCCTATAAATAAAAATGCAATCATTATACAAGAGGCAACTATTGTTGCTTTCTCAGATTCTATCTTACCAACCTTCCTTCTAAGTGATATAATTACTGGAATATTTCCAACTATGTCAATTACAGCAAATAGAATCATAGTTACAGTGAAGATTTCTTTAAAATTCATTTCAAATTTTTGCGCAAATATAGATTTATTTTTTGAAGATTTTTGGAGAATTGATAATAAATTAGTATAATATAAAAAGCATCTAAAGTATTGATACTATTAGCTATGCGTAAAATAATATAAATGGCTCGTAAACCAAAAATAGAAAGATTCAATCAAAGGGTTCTGTCAAAATATCAGATTTACAATAATTTATTTTTAACATTACCGTTTTCTTCACTTAAAAAAACATCAATTCTATTGCCTCTATTCACGGATTTTTGTAAAAGTCAATATAAAAATAATAATGATCCTAAATCTATTATCGATTCATTTTTTAGTAACTATTTACCTAAAATTAATAGTTGTGAAAAGAATGATATCCTCTTCAATTTCATTAAATATATTGAAAGACAAGTTGTTTTATTTGATGCTATTGAGGATGCTGCTTTTCCTTATGTTAACAATATGCATGGAAGAGGAACAATGCGGTATATCAAAGAAGAGGCTGTAAATCTTCAAAAATCAAACAAACTCAAGTTATATTTAAAAAGAACTAAGGTCAGAATAGTATTAACAGCTCATCCTACACAGTTCTATCCTGACAATGTTCTGGGTATAATAACTGACCTTTCAAATGCAATCTATAAAGATGATCTTGATGAGATTAAACTATTACTAGCACAGTTAGGTAAAACAAGGTTTTATATTAAAATGAAACCAACGCCTCTTGATGAGGCTATAAGTTTAATATGGTATTTGGAAAACGTGTTTTATAACTCAGCTAGTTCAATTGTCAATTATCTACAAGAAAATATTTTTGAAGGTAAAGAAATAAATAATTCAATTTTTGATTTTGGCTTTTGGCCAGGAGGAGACAGGGATGGAAACCCCTTTGTTAATTCAGATATAACTCTTAAGACCTCTAATAAATTAAGATCCGCAGTACTAAACAATTACTTTAAGGATATAAAAAAACTAAAAAGAAGATTAACATTTGATAAAATATCTAATCAACTTCAAACTCTCCAAGATCACCTTCATGATGAAATTTACAATGTTAAATCAAAACCAAAAATCACAGTTGATAAATTCTTAAGTGTCTTAATTTCGATTAAAAAAGAACTTAATAAATCTTATTTTGGTTTATACCAAGAAAAAGTGACGGATTTAATTAATAAAGTTACTTTATTTGGATTCCATTTCGCAAGTCTTGATATAAGACAAAACTCAAGAGTTCACTCAAAAGTATTTAATAATATATGCTCAATGAATAACTCATCTATCATACTAAAAAATGATTATAAAAATTTATCAGATTTCACAAAAGAGATTAATAAAAACTTAGACACTAAAAGTATATTGTCTCAATTAAAGTCTAAGGAGTCAAAAGACACAATTAATAGTATTAATGTTATGAGGATGATACAAGATAAAAATGGTGAGAAAGCATGTAATAGATATATAATAAGTAATTGTAGTTCATTAGATGATATAATGAATGTTTTTATTCTTTTTAAAATGTGTGGTTGGAATTCACCCTCTGTTGACATCATACCACTGTTTGAAACAATTGATGATCTTAAAAACTCGGAAGAAATATTAAAAGACTTGTATAAGATAAAAGAATACAGAAATCATCTTAAAAAAAGAGGGGATAAACAAACTGTAATGCTTGGATTTTCGGATGGAACTAAAGATGGCGGATACCTTATGGCTAATTGGAGTATATATAAAACTAAGCTTTCTCTCAGTAAAATTTCAGATAAATTTAAAATAAAGACTATTTTTTTTGATGGTAGAGGGGGGCCACCTGCTAGAGGAGGAGGTAATACTCATGAGTTCTACTCCTCTTTAGATAATTCTGTACATGCAGATGACATTCAACTTACTGTTCAAGGTCAAACAATTAGTTCTAATTTTGGTACTATAGATTCATCAAAATTTAATTTAGAACAACTTTTAAGCTCCGGTATTTCAAATAAGGTGCTTAGAAGTGATAAGAATAAATTAACAAAGAAAAACTACGACATCTTAAATACTCTTGCTATGATTAGTTATAAATCATATAAAAAGTTCAAGTCACATCCAAAATTTTTAAGCTATTTGGAAGAGATTACAACATTAAGGTATTATTCTAAGACTAATATAGGGAGTAGACCATCTAAAAGAAATAAGAGTTTGGAATTTATTTTTGAGGATTTAAGGGCAATTCCCTTTGTTGGAAGTTGGAGCCAATTAAAACAAAATGTACCAGGTTTTTATGGTGTTGGAACTGCATTAAATTATTTTAAGGTAAATGATGATTTTAGTAAATTAAAAAAGCTATATAAAAAATCTATATTTTTCAGAACATTAATTTCAAATAGTATGATGAGTCTAACAAAATCATTTTTTAAACTAACACACTATCTAAGTGATGATGAAAAATATGGGGAATTTTGGAAATTAATATATGATGAATATGTCCTTACAAATAAACTAATTCTAGAACTTACCGGCTTTGCAGAACTAATGCAAAATGAAGATGCAGGTAAAGCATCAATTCTTGCTAGAGAAGAGATAGTACAACCACTAATAACTATTCAACAATATGCCTTAATGAATATAAATAAAGCTAACGAAATGTCATTAACAAGAACAGATATTAAAACTTTTGAGAAAATGGTTATAAGATCAATGTTTGGAAATATTAATGCAAGTAGAAACTCTGCCTAATTTATTCAATAGGGTCAATTTAATAATAAATTTTACAGGGCTTATGAATTCTTAACAAGTATAAATAGTTCTAGTCTCGGTGGAATGAGATATTATCAAAAATAAAAAGATTATCTAACTTCTATTGTTCAACAATAATTTGACCTACCATATCCCCATGAATAGAACATTGATAATAGTATGTTCCAGCACTTCCAATTGGAACTGACCATGTGACTGTGCCTTCGTCAGCACCATTATTATTAACACCATCTATTTGATCATTTGTCCCTGTGCCTTGTGTAGTTTTTAATAAAAAAGGGTGGCCAGAAGCATTTACATTAAAGGATAATTCATCACCTTCTTTAACTCTTAATATTGGATCATTACCTGATTGGGTAATATTACTGTCAGCAACTGATACAATGTAATCTGAGGAAGTTTGAGCAGTAACATTAAAAACAAATGTGCCAGATGGAAGTTTTGTTAGATTAGTAGAGGAGCTTGAGCTTGATGAGGAGCTTGAGCTTGATGTTCCAGTTGACTGGCTAGAAGAATAAGAAGATGAAGCAATTGATGATCCAGAATTAGATGAACTA
>CAJWJQ010000038.1:0-9714 GCA_913041905.1 uncultured Gammaproteobacteria bacterium | reverse complement strand
GGATATTGATGATTATAAGGATAAAATATATAAAATAGAAGATTTTAGAGATTCCATATATTTTTTAGATCATACTATAAATAGTCCGGTCGAATCAATAAATCAGAAAAAATGTTTTAATAAGTTCACTGCTTATATTTGTGAAAATAATGTATGCTCAGAACCTATAAAAGATTTTAACAGTTTACAAAAAAGATTATTAAATGAATAATAAAATTTAAATGAAAATAATTTATTTATCAATTAGATTTCCATTAATAATACTTCACATTGTTATAGGTTTAATTATATTAATTTTCTTCCCATCTAAAGTATATAATTTAAAGCCTATGCATCATAAAATTAGTTATTATTGGATGAAAGTATTAGTTAAATTATTTGGTTTAAATATTATAAAATATGGTGAAATAGATTTATCAGCAAAATCATATGTATCAAATCACGTAAGTTTCTTTGATATTATTATTCTGAACTCCCTTATACCGTCAAACTTCATAGCAAAATCAGAAATAAAAAATTGGCCAATTATTGGACATCTTGCTGCAAAAACAGGAACTATTTTTATAAAAAGAGGAGATGCTAGTGATAACGATAATGTCATAAATATTATAAAAAAATACATTTCTTTAAACAAAAAAGTTTTTATATTTCCAGAAGGAAGAATTGGAGATGGAAAAAATATAAAAAAATTTCATAGCAAAATGTTTAATGCAATTTGTAGTACTGATAGCAATAGTCAGCCAGTATTTATTAGGTACCCTATAAATTTTCCATCTAATATAGAGTCTGATGACTCGATGTGTTGGTCTGATAAAAGTCAAACATTGTTCAACATTTCGTTAAGATGTATGTGTAAACGCTCTACAAACGTTATTGTGTATTTTGGGAATTCAATAAAATGCAATAAATCTGCATATGACTTAGCAAAACTTACTTTTCAAGAAGTTGGTGATTCAATAAACAATATTAAATAATCTTACGTGTGTTAGATTAAATCATTCCTCTTTTATCGCCTTCTTTGCCAATTTCAACATCAACAACTATATCAGTTGTAGGCGTCCATTGACACGCGACAACCATTCCATTATCAATCTCTTCTTTGTGAAGCAATGATGTTGGATCACATGGACTAGCTGGATATCTGCCTTCCCCTTCTACTATAGTAGCTCGACAAGAACCACAGCTTCCCACTTTACACGATAAAGGCCAATCAATTTTAGCTCTCATAGCTGCTTTCATTAACAATTCATTTGGATTACACATAAAAGTTTCTCCGGTACCTTTTACTGTAACCTTAATTGGTTCTTTCTTCTTAAATAAACCGAATACCATTATTCTCTCCGTGGTAGTATAAATAAAATAGTCTTCAATATAGCATAATTATGAAAAACTGTAAGTATATTAGATTCGAAAATCAAATAAATCTATTTCTTTTTAAATTAAACGATAATAAATAACCCAGCAACATACTTCTTAATGTAAAAAACACAAGGAAAGCTGCCCAAAGATTATGATTATTCTGTTCAAAAATAAAAATTTCAAGAATAAAAAATACTGATCCTGATAATATCATGACATTTCTAAGAAGCTTGGTTTTCATTGCTCCTATAAAAACCCCATCTAACCAAAAAGCTATGCAAGCAGAGAAAAAAATTAAATAAAGCCACATTATATGTTTCTGTGCTGATAATAATATTGTTCCAACATCAGTGATTACATTTAGTAGCGGAACATCAAATAAACTAAAAAATATTATAAACAGTATAGCTAAATATATTGAAAATTTACCCGTAGAAGAAATAGATTTATGTAATAATTCTTTATTCTTTTTACCTACAGAATCTCCAACAAGTACTTCTGATGCATGAGCAAAGCCATCCACCCCATGTGAGAAGATAAAGAAAAAATTTAGTAAAATAGTATTTGCCGCTAATATGACATTTCCATAACTAGCGCCTTTACTCATAAAATATGCAAAACATGTCATTAAAATAAATGATCTTATAAACATATCAATATTTATAATTATTTTATTTTTTATTAACTTCCAACTTAAAATGTTTTTGTAATGAAGATTGATGTTTTTATATTTTTTTTCAAACATTAATGCATACAATACAAAAAATATTATAGAATATTCTGAGATAAGTGAGGCTATTGCAACTCCCTCTATTGAGAAATTTAAAATATAAATAAAATAATAATCTAAAATAATATTTAATAAATTAACTATAATGCTTATAGACATAGCAATTTTAGTCCTTTGAGTTCCAATATAATAACCAATCAATATGTCTCTTAAAAAAATAGCCGGAATCGACCAAATTCTATATTCTAAATAAATTTTACTATTTTGTTTCACCTCAATCGATGAATTCATGAGTCCTAATGAGAAATCTATAATATAGAATCTAAAATATAAAATAATTAATGATATGAAAGATGAAATTAATAATATGTGGCAAATTGTTAAAAATAAATTCTGATAATCTCGAGAACCTGCATTTTGCGATACTAACCCAGTTGTTATAGATTTTATAAATCCAAAACTAAATAATATATAGCTTATAATTATTGACCCTAAGCCAATTGCTCCTATGAAAATAGTTGAGCCTAGATGACCCATCATAATATTATCCACGAGGCCAACTAATGGTATTGTTATATTTGATATAATAAGTGGTAAAGCTATACCAAGGGTATTTTTATCAAACTGTGAAAATTTTAAAGACAAGTTTTATGATATCTCAATCATGTCAAAATCAGCTTTACATCCGCCACATTCTGGGCAAAGCCAATTCTCTGAAATGTCTTCCCATTTGGTACCAGGCTCAATACCATCATCTGGCCAACCTTCTGCTTCATCATAAACAAGGCCACAAATTAAACAAAGATATTTTTTCATAATTTTTCTTGATGTAGTTTCGCATAATTCTAGGATAAACCCAATTTATTTGTTATAAATATTTAATGAAAAATGATTTAATACTTAAAGGTCTATACCCTATTAACACAAATAATTATGGCTCAGATTTAGATTTTATAGAAAAAACTATGCTAATAATTAAATCAGGCATAAAAATATTTCAATTTAGAGGTAAATATTTGTCTTTTAAAAGAAAAAAATATCTTATAAAAAAAATATATGAAAACTGCCAAAAAAATGAGGTTCAACTAATAATTAACGATGATTATAATTTAGTTAAATATTTTGAAGGTTCTGGACTGCATATTGGGCATAATGATATTGATTTAAAAAAAATAAGAAAATACTTTGGAAATAAAATAATTATTGGCAAATCTTGCTACAATTCTGTAGAAATGGGCGTCACAGCTGAAAAAGATGGTGCGAGTTATGTATCTTTTGGAGCAATGTATAAAACTAAATCTAAAAAAAATTTTGACATTTGTGACTCTAGAATAATAATTTCTGCAAAAAAAAATATTAAAATACCAATATGCTTAATTGGAGGGATTAATATTAATAATATAAAAGATGTTATTAGATATAATCCTAATATGATATCTATGATTTCAGGAATTTATGATTATAATAATATTTTATTAAATATAAAAAAAATAAATGAGATGATGAAGATATGAGTAATTCTAAGAAACTATTTTTAGAAGCCAAAAAATATATACCTGGCGGGGTTAATTCGCCAGTAAGATCATTTAAATCTGTAAAGGGTCATCCATTTTTCGTAAAAAAAGCTAAAAATCAATACTTGTATGATGAAGATAATAAAAAATATATAGATTATATTGGCTCTTGGGGAGCTCAGATATTAGGGCATGCTAACAAGGATGTAGTAAATGAAATATCAAAAACAATAAAAAATGGTATTACATTTGGAGCTCCGTGTAAAAATGAAATATTGTTAGCTAAAAAAATTACTAAAATATATCCATCAATTGATAAGGTTAGAATGGTAAATTCAGGCACTGAGGCTACTATGAGTGCTATAAGATTGGCTAGAGGTTACACAAAAAAAAATAAAATATTAAAATTTGATGGGTGTTATCATGGACACGGTGACTCATTTCTAATAAAAGCAGGTTCAGGATTATCAACGTTTGGTGTTCCAAACTCTCATGGTGTTACAGCATCAATTGCTAAAGATACTATTTCAGTACCATTTAATGATATTGAAAAAGTTAAACAGGCAATAAAGAAGAATAAATTAGCATGCATAATAATTGAGCCAATAGCTGGAAATATGAATTTTATTAGAAGTAATATAAGTTTTCTTAAACAATTAAGAATATTGTGTAACGAGAATAAGATTGTACTTATTTTTGATGAAGTTATGACTGGTTTTAGAGTAGCTTTAGGTGGGGCTCAAAGTATTTATAAGGTTAAACCTGATTTAACTACATTAGGTAAAGTTTTAGGTGGTGGTTTACCTGTTGGAGCATTTGGAGGAAAATCTAAAATAATGAATCATATAAGTCCTTTAGGCGAAGTATATCAAGCGGGTACATTATCTGGAAACCCTATAACTATGGCAGCTGGATTAAAAACTTTAAGTTTAATTTCAGAAAAAACGTATTTTAAGAGATTAACTAAAATAACAAAATATTTAACAGATGGTATAAATATAATTGCGCGAGAAAATAAAATAAATATGTCAGCTGATAGCGAAGGTGGTATGTTTGGCATATTTTTTACTAATCAAAAAATAAAAGATTATAATAGTATCTCTCGCTCTAATATAAAAAAATTTGTAGATTTTTTTAATTATATGCTGGCGAATGGAATATATTTTGCTCCATCGGCATATGAAGCTGGGTTTATATCATCCAAGCATCTTAAAAAAGATATTGATATGACATTAAAAGTCATTCAAAAATGGGTTAAAAATAACTAAGAATTGCTTATTAATGTTATTTGTATGTCAGCAACATTTGTCCCTGATGGGCCTGTTATATAAAGTGAATTTATTTTATGTAAAAAAGTATATGAGTCATTATTGGATAAATAATCATTTATGTTTAAATTAATTTTCTGATAATTCTGCTCTGCCTCTTTATCAATTATGGCTCCAGCAGCATCCGTTGGTCCATCAATTCCATCTGTTCCTACGGAAAGCAAAACCCAATCTGTCGAAACTATTTCGCCTTGAAGATTCGCTAGAAAAGATAGGGCTAATTCTTGATTTCTTCCCCCTTTCCCTGACCCTTTAATACTTACAACGGTTTCACCACCAGTAATTATTGCTATTTTTTTATTTTCCTTATGAAGGTTAATAGCATTATTGATTTCACCAATCAAATGCTTTCCCTCTTCGGCAGCTTCTCCTGTTAAATTTTTATTAGGGGTGATGGTTTTGTAACCTATATTAGATGCGGCATTTGCTAATTCTTCTTTAAATAAATGATTACTACAAATTATTTTATTATTTATATTTGTTAATTTTATTGGTGTCTCATCTATGCTGCCATCAACACCTTTGGTTAAATGTTCTAACACATTTTTTGGTATTGAGTTAGTAAGATTATATTTAGATAATACTTTCAAAGACTCTTTATAAGTAGTCAAATCTTCTATAGTGGGGCCACTTGCAATTGTACTCAAATCATCATTTATAACATCAGAAATAATTAATGACACACAGTTTGATGGCCCTGCTAATTGAGCTAACCTACCTCCTTTAATGCTAGATATATGTTTTCTTACAGTATTAATCTCATTAATATTTGCGCCAGATTTTAATAATAAATCAGTTACTAATATTTTATCATCTAAGGTGATAGATTCAGACGGCTTACATAATAAAGAAGATCCTCCTCCACTTATAAGAAATAAAACTAAATCTTGATCTGTAGATTTTTTAACATAGTTTATAACTTTATCAGCAGCTTCTATACTAGTTGAGTCTGGTATTGGATGAGACGAAATATGCAACATAAAGTTAGAATTAGTCTTAATATTTGTTTTAGAAGATATAACAATTGGTTTGTTATTTATTTTATTTGTAAGTTTATTTTCTAAAAAATAATCTAACAAGCCATCCATCATGGATACTGATGCTTTTCCAAATGCAATTGGGTATATCTGTTTGTAATTTTTTTGAAAAATTTTATTTGATTTTAAATAATTATATACGCTGGTTCTAGGGTCTAGTTTATCTAAGCAAGACGAATATATATTTATTGCATCATCACGGAGAGACATATGAGAATTTAAACAACTTTATTTGGTAACTCTTCATTAGCAAAAAATGCTAAACTATTATCTATTGCTGTATTACCCATAGCAATACGTGTTTCCGTTGATGCACTTCCTAAGTGAGGGAAAGATACAACGTTTTCTAAGGTTTTTAATTCAGAAGGTAAATTTGGTTCAGTTTCAAAGACATCCAAGCCTGCTCCTGCAATTTCATTATTTTTAAGTGCATTAACAAGTGCTTTTTCATCAATGATATCGCCACGTGCGGTATTAATAACAAATGCTGAGTTTTTCATTAATTTAAATCTATTCTCATTCATTAAATGAAATGTTTCTTTTGTTGCAGGACAATTAACCGAAACAAAATCTGACTCTCTGCAAATATCTTCGATAGTTGATAATTTTTGAGCATTTAGATTTTTTGTAACATTTTCTGGTATATCAAATGGGTCCCAAAAAAGTATTTCCATATTGAATCCATGGTGTGCTCTTTTAGCAACGGCTTGTCCAATTCTACCAAAACCTATAACTCCCAGTTTTTTACCAGTAACCTTGGTGCCGAGTAGGTGTGTGGGTCTCCATCCTGTCCATTTATCAGCTCTTAATTCTCTTTCACCTTCACCAACTCTTCTTGCGACCATTAAAATTAATGACATTGCAATATCTGCAGTGCAATCAGTTAATACTGATGGTGTATTTGAAACTGTTATACCGAGCTCTTTCGCTTTTTCTATGTCTATATGATTAAAACCTACTCCAAAATTACCAATCATATTTACTCTTCTGTTTTCAACACTTAAAACTTCTGCGTTAATCTTATCTGTTACTGTTGGCATTAGAACATCACAATTTTGAAAAGCGTTTTTTAATTCTTCAGATGTAAACGGGGTGTCCGTTTCATTTAAAGTAACATCAAAAAGCTCTTTTAGTCTATCTTCGCAGGCTTTTGGCCATTTTCTTGTAACTATCGCTACAGGTTTTGACATTATTTGCCACCTGTAGGATTTTTAGTCCAATACTTAGATGCTGCAGCTGCCCCACTTCCTGGCTCTACTTTTATACCATTATCTATCATTGCCATTTCAGCGCCTGATATTGCGCCAAATAACATGCACTCATTTAAATCTCCAAGATGTCCAATTCTAAATACTTTTCCAGCAACTTTAGCGAGTCCTGCGCCTAACGCTAGATTATACTTATTAAACGCTGTGCTTATGACAGGAACAGCGTCACAACCTTCTGGAACAACTATTGCTGATACGGTGTCCGAGTACCACTTTTCTTCTTTGGCACATAATTCAAGTCCCCAGCCATCGGTAATAGCTTTCCTTGTGCCTTCAGCAAGCCTATGGTGTCTTTTCCATATATTTTCTAAACCTTCTTCAAAAATTAAATCTAGAGCTACTCTAAAGCCTCTTAATAAATTTATTGGAGGAGTATAGGGGAGGAACCCTCCTGAAGTCTTTTCAATCATGTCCGCTACATCAAAATAGCATTTTGGATAATTAGAATTTTTCATCGCCTCAATTGCTTTTTCGCTAACACCAAGTATCCCTAGACCAGCAGGCATCATAAAACCCTTTTGAGAACCACTAACTACGCAATCTACTCCCCAATCATCCATTCTAAATTCATAACTGGCAACGGAGCTCACTCCATCAACCATTAAAAGTGCAGGATGGTTCAAATCGTCAAGTATTTTTCTAACGCCTAATACATCACTTTTTACACCTGTAGCAGTTTCATTTTGACAAACTAATACAGCTTTTATTGAATGATTTTTATCCTCAGAGAGATGTTTATGATAATTTTCTAAGTTTGCCCCTGTTCCCCATTCTTCTTCCATGATAATTGGCTCAAACTGTAGTCTTTTACACATATCCAACCACAACATACTGAATTGTCCAAAACTAGCTCCAAGAACTTTATCCCCTATATTTAAAGTGCTTTGTAAAGCAGCTTCCCAGCACCCAGTTCCTGAGGATGGGAAAAAAATAGTTTTACCATTTTTTGTTAATAAGACTTTCTTTAAATCCTCTAATAAAGGCTGTATTAAACTTGGTATTGTAGGATTTCTGTGATCCTCCATAGGGCAATGTATTGCCTGTTGAACTGCTGCAGGAACATTTGATGGTCCTGGTACGAATAAAAAATGACTTCCCGACATATTATTTCCCTTTTGTGTAATTGTGTTTGAATTAACTCTAAAATTAATTTTATATAGTATGCCATAATTATGAAGATTTTAAACTATAATATGGTGATTTTACGGTGCTACTATTATGATGTTATATCTTTTATATGTAATTACAGGAGCTATAGGAGGTTTCGTTGGAGGCTTTTTAGGTCTTGGGGGTGGTATAATTTTTGTGCCATCTTTATTTTATATTTTTACTTACTTTCAAATACAAGATAACTATGTTATGCAAAGCGCAGTCAGTACATCTCTTACATGCGTTGTTATCTCAAGTTTGTCGGCATCAATTAAACACTATAAAAATCAATTAATAAACTGGAAAATATTTTATAAAATGCTTCCTGGGCTTACGTTAGGTTCATTATCAGGAGTATTATTTCTAACTGTTTTTTCAAGTAATACAATAAAATTGTTTTATAGTACTTTATTGATTATGGTTGCGATATATATGTTTTTTGAAAAAGAAAATAACATTAAAAATGCCTTCAAATTTAAATTTATACATTTCTTTTCATATATAGTAGGCACAATAAGTGCTTTATTAGGTATTGGGGGAGGCACATTGACAACTCCTTATTTTAAAATACAAGGAGAATCTATTAAATCAAGTATAGCAACTGCAGCAGCATGCGGAGTTCCTATTGCATCTTTTGGTATTATTTTGAGTTTTTTTATAAATATTTTTACAAATGCTTTTCATACAACTATTTTAAATTATATCAATATTCCTGGTTTTATTTTAATTTCATCTTCAGCAATATTATTTTCTTATATTGGTGCAGCAACTACGTTTTCAACTAACTCTTCCTTGCTAAAAAATATATTTTCTTTATCAATATTAATTGTTGGCATAACTATATTTTTCTTTTGAATTTTTTTTCAGAGTATTAATTCCAGTGGCATGTTCAATAATTTTATTTTTTATAAACCCCATGTTATTAAAAATCTTTAAAGATAAAACCTTAAATTTTTGTGGACAAATATCATCAGTATAAAAACTTTTTAAGAAATTTATCGTGTTATAAGTTCTATTATTTAATTTCATGCAATCATATTCAAAAGATGATAGGAATTTTTTATTAATAGTATTTTTGTAAAGCTCAATATTTTTTATTAGTAAAAAAATATCTTGCAACCCCATGTTTAAACCTAATCCAGCCATAGGATGTACGGAATGAGCTGCTCCTCCAAGAGATATAATATGTCCTTGGTAGTATGAATTAAGATGAAAGCCTTTTAGTGGAAAAATTAATTTATTTTTAATTTTTCTAATATTTCCTATGCGTGAAGCTAGACTAGCATTTAAGACTTTAATTAGCTTGATATCACTGAAATCTGAAACCTC
>CAJWJQ010000037.1:0-10190 GCA_913041905.1 uncultured Gammaproteobacteria bacterium | reverse complement strand
CTTTCTGTGGGAGAGCCTTCTGATTTAAGAAATGAGATAGTAAAATATATAACACCTAAATTACCCGAAAACAAACCCAGATATCTGATGGGAATAGGTAAACCGTTAGACATAATATATGCTGTTCGTGATGGTATAGATATGTTTGATTGTGTTATACCAACAAGAAATGCCAGGAACGGTCAGATTTATAGTAATAGTGGAGTTATTAATATTAGAAACAAGAAATATGAACAGGATTTTACTCCTATTGATAAAAATTGTAACTGCCACACATGTCAATATTATTCAAAATCATATATTAAGCACCTTGATAAGTGCAATGATGCATTAGCTGGGAGACTTATGACTATTCATAATGTATACTTTTATCAGGAATTTATGGGGAAAATAAGAATAGCTATCCATAAAAATAATTTAGAAGAACTAATCTCTGAGGTAGAGAAAAATATAAGTATTAGCGAGGTAGATAAGTGAATATTATAGATTTAGCACATGCAGCATCTGCACAACAAGAACCATCAGCATTAGGATTTTTGTTACCTATTTTTATATTAATTTTAATGTATTTTATATTAATTAGACCACAGTCAAAAAAATTAAAAGAGCATAAAGAAATGTTAAGCCAATTAAAAACTGGAGATGAGATCGCAACATCAGGGGGAATGCTTGGGAAAGTTTTAAAAGTTGGTGAATCATTTGTATTGGTAAAAATATCTGATAACGTTGACATAAAACTTCAAAAAGCATCAGTAAGTAAAATACTACCAAAAAATTCAATAGGATCAATTAAATAATATGTCATCATACCCCCGATGGAAATCTTTTTTAGTTATTATTGTTTTAACGGTATCTTTTATTTACTCTTTACCAAATTTCTATCCATCTTTTCCTGCTATTGAAATAAGTCATGGAAAAAACAACGAAAATGTAAATAATATTACAAAAACTATTATTCAAAATCTAAAGATCGATAATGTGTTAAATAAAGATGATAAATTAATTTTAAAATTTAATAAAACAGAAGATCAATTAAAAACATATAGGGAATTACAGAACTCAAATATTCAAGAAGCATTTACATTAACTAGCTATAATGATATTCCGGGTTGGTTAACTTCTATTAATGCATATCCAATGTTTCTTGGATTAGATTTAAAAGGAGGGGTTCATTTTCTCTTACAAGTAGATAAGGATAATATTAAAGAAAACCTTATTCGAGAAATAGAAGCGGATACTAAAAAAATTTTAATAAAAAATAAATACAGATATCAATCTTTTAATAAGGAAAATAATAAAATTATAGTAAGCTTTAAAGATAATAAGTTTGTTGATGAAGCTATAGATAAAATAAATGAAAATTTTAATGATGAAATTGCCAAAAAAAATCTATCAAATAATTTAAATGTTATAGAAATTAGTCCTTCTCAAATATCAATTGATAGAGATATAAAAAGTGCTATTTCGAAAAATTTAGCAATTTTAAGATCTAGAGTTGATGAGTTAGGCGTGGCACAACCAGTCTTGCAAAGGCAAGGACAAGATAGAATCATAGTTCAATTGCCTGGGCTCCAAGACTCTACAAGAGCAAAAGGTATATTGGGTTCTACAGCTACACTAGAATTTAGATTAACAAAAGGAACTCCTGAAGATTGGTATAATTCTAAATTATCAGGCACTCCCACAATCAATTCTTCCGCTCTATATTTTTTGCGAGATAAATCCCCAATATTGTTATCTAGAAAAGTAATTGTAGCTGGAGATGATATAAAAAACGCTAATACTGGATTTGATTCTGCAACAAATACTCCCGCCGTATTCGTAAAATTGAGTGATTATGGGGCGTCACGCATGCTAGATACAACTAAAAAAAATATTGGGAATAGAATGGCTGTTATATTTGTTGAAAAAAACAAACAAGAAGTCATTAATGTAGCGGTAATTAGAGAAGCCTTTAGTAAAAGTTTTCAGATAACTGGACTTGATATGAATGAGGCTCAAGATTTATCCATACTCCTTAGGTCTGGAGCATTACGCGCGCCAATGGAGATTGTTGAAGAAAGAACAATTGGTCCAAGCTTAGGAAAAGCAAATATATTGTCGGGAAAAAATTCTATGTATTTTGGTCTTTTTTTAGTTGGTTTATTTATGTTAATTTATTACAGATTGTTTGGATTAATTGCTAATATAGCGCTAGCAGCTAATATTATTATAATTATTTCCGTATTATCTATTTTTCAAGCCACTCTTACATTGTCTGGCATCGCTGGAATAGTATTAACTGTAGGTATGGCTGTTGATGCTAATGTTCTAATTTTTGAAAGAATACGCGAAGAAATTATGAATGGAAATTCACCAAATGCAAGCATTTATTCTGGATATCAAAAAGCATTTTCAACAATATCTGATGCAAATATAACTACTCTTATAGCGGCGATTGCTTTACTAACAATAGGTACAGGAGCTGTCAAAGGCTTTGCGGTTACATTAGTTATTGGCATTATATCATCCATGTTCACATCAATTGTAGGCACAAGAGTATTAGTTAGTATTATTTATGAAAATAAAAATTCAAAGAGATTGTCAATATAATGCTTAAATTAATAAACATAAATAGCAATTATGATTTTTTAAGAAAAAAAACCACAGCAATGATTTTTTCATTAATATTAATAATATTAAGCTTTGGAAGCTTTGCGACGCAAGGATTGAATTGGGGTATAGATTTTTCAAGCGGATATATAGTTCAGTTAAAATTCAACCAAGACATAGATATAAATAATATAAGAAATAGCTTTCTAGATAATGGTATAAATGACTCTGTCATTCAATATTTTGGAAGCAATCAAGAGGTTATAATAAAACTCCAAGAAAATAGTAATTTTAATAAAGAAAGTATAAATAGTTTTTTGATTAACTCATTACAAGGTTATTCATTTAAAATTATTAAATTAGAATTTGTTGGGTCTCAAATTGGAAGCGAGTTAAGAGAAAAAGGAGAATGGGCTATGCTGGTAGCCATATTAAGCATTCTTGTATATATTGGTTTTAGATTTGAATTTTTGTATGGAATAGGCGCAATTATAGCATTAATACATGATGTTTTAATCACTCTTGGAATATTTTCCATTTTCCAACTTCAATTTGATTTAAGCGTTCTATCTGCCTTATTAGCTGTTATTGGATATTCACTAAATGATACTATTGTCGTTTATGATAGGATACGTGAAAACTTCACATTAATACACGAAGAAGATTTTGAAAAAGTTCTCAACATATCTATTAATCAAACATTATCTAGAACTATCATTACATCTCTAACGACGCTATTTGTTTTAATATCTTTATTAATATTAGGTGGTTCTGCAGTTAAATATTTTGCTTTAGCCATGATAATTGGTATTTTTGTTGGAACATATTCTTCAATATATATAGCCAGTAGCAGTCTATCTTTTTTAGGTATTGGTAGTAAAAAATAATATTTATTTTAATTTTTCCAATAATTCAGTATGCAAAGAATTTCTTCCAGCTATAAGATGTTTTTTTGAAAAAATATTATTACCCCCATTAATATCTGTAACTATTAATCCAGATTCTCTGCAAACTAATACTCCAGCCGCGGAATCCCAAACTTCAATATTTGGATAGACTAATAAATCCAATTTTCCCTCAGCCAAATATACAAATTCTTTAGAGGGAGAACCTGTCATTCTTAAATTACCATTAATTTTATCATTTAAAGTTTTAGCATAGTTTAAGTCATTTGTTGCGTATAATATTTTTTCATCTATTTCTTTTTTATTTCTCAGTCTTGTGTTTTCTATTTTTGCCCCTTCTCCTTTTATAGCGCTTATTAAAACATCATCAATAGGATCATAAATAATAGAACATTCAATTTCGTTGTTTAGAAATATTGCAATAGTAATATTATACAATGGAATTTTATTTAGATAATTATCTATATTATCTATTGGGTTAATAATCCATAT
The DNA here is from genome assembly GCA_913041905.1 of uncultured Gammaproteobacteria bacterium. GTDB lineage: Bacteria > Pseudomonadota > Gammaproteobacteria. The sequence continues at coordinate 6,201 of CAJWJQ010000037.1, read as the reverse complement.
ATAAGAACCTTCATTGTCTAAATCGCTGAAACTTTTATCATTCATGCCATCAATTAGATTTTTTGCAATAGATGATGGCCCAATAAAATCCTTTTCTCCCATTGGATATGAATCATTAATTGTTCTCAAAATAAGATTAAAGAATACTCTATAATTCTCTTTAAATTGCTTTAATTCGTCTTGCTTTTTTTTCTTATAAAAGGTTTTAATAACCTCAGAAGCTTCTCTGCATGCTTTTAATGCTATATTTAATCTATGTTGCATATTGTTTTACTTAAATAAAATAATCATAATACTACAGTATGTTTTCAAATATTCATATAGTTTTAGTAAATACCTCTCACTCAGGAAATATAGGATCATCTGCTCGTGCGATGAAAGTAATGGGTTTCTCAAACTTAAGTCTAGTAAACCCTAAAAATTTTCCTTCTGAGCAAGCTACAGCATTAGCTGTTGGTTGTTCTGATGTCTTAAAAGATGCCAAAGTATTTACAAGTTTTAAAGAGGCTTTAAATGAGAATATGATTAATATTGGTTTCACGTCAAGAAACAGAAAAGCCTCTATCCCTAACATGGAAATTGAGGACTGTATTGATTATCTTTCCCATAATAGAAGCTATACTTATAATATTATTTTTGGTAATGAAAAATCTGGATTATCAAATGAAGAATTATTAATGTGTGATTATATTGTCACACTTCCAACTCATAAAGACTATAGATCTATTAATTTATCTGCTGCTGTACAAATATTTACATATGAATTATTTAAAAAATGTACAAAAACTATCTTTGATATGAAGCCTAGTTTAAATCTTGCTACATCCAAAGAAAAAGATTTTTTTTATACACAACTAATAAATTTATTAATAGAAATAGGTTTTATAACAGAAAAAAATAATAAATCCCTTACAAAAAAAATACATATATTGTTTAATAAAGCTAGGCTAGAAGAAGATGAAATTAACATGCTTCATGGGATACTTGCGTCCATTCGTAAAAAAATAAACATATAGTTGATAAAAATACTAGGTTATAGGATAATTGTCTCATGAAACTTACGACAAAAGGAAGATATGCAATTACCGCAATGATTGATCTTGTTATGAACGGCAAGAAGGATGCAGTGCCTCTTAAAGATATCACAAAAAGACAATCAATATCATTATCATATCTTGAGCAATTATTTTCGAAATTAAGAGAAGCAGGACTAGTTAAAAGTATTAGAGGGCCTGGCGGAGGCTATAATTTAGGAAAAAAATCATCAGATATAAATCTTCTTAATATTATAACTGCAGTCGATGAAAAAATTGATCAAACACAGTGTAAGGGTAAAATGAATTGCACTAATGATAAGCCATGTTTAACACATTTTATTTGGACAGATTTGAATGAGAAAATTAATCAATACATGAAAGATATTACATTAAATGATATTGCAGCAAACAAAGATACAAAAAAAATTATTACGTTTAGAGAGAAAACCTTAAAAAGCAACGATAAATCTGCAACAAATAATTTGAACATTCCAATATATCTTGATTATTCAGCGACTACTCCAGTTGATGATAGGGTGGCAAAGAAAATGATTGAGTGTCTAACCATAGAGGGTAAATTTGGAAATCCGGCTTCTAGATCACATACTTTTGGTTGGGATAGTGAAAAACTTGTAGATGAAGCAAGAAACCATGTTGCTTCTTTAATAAATGCTGATAAAAGAGAAATAGTTTGGACAAGTGGAGCTACAGAATCTGACAATCTGGCTATAAAAGGTGCAGCACATTTTTATAAAGATAAAGGCAATCATCTTATAACTTTGTCTACGGAGCATAAGGCTGTACTAGATACAATGAGGTTTTTAGAATCAGAAGGATTCGAGGTAACGTATATTGATCCTCAAGAAAATGGATTATTAGATATTGAGGATTTAAAAAAAGCAATAAAACCTTCAACTATTCTAATATCAATAATGCATGTAAATAACGAAATTGGAGTTATACAAGATTTAGAAAATATAGGCAAGATTTGTAATGAGAAAGATATAATTTTTCATGTAGATGCAGCTCAAAGTCCAGGGAAGGCAGAAATTGATGTTAATAAATATAACATAGACCTACTTTCACTTTCAGCACATAAAGCATATGGACCTAAAGGAATAGGAGCATTATATATTAGAAGGAAACCAAGAATAAGATTACAAGCCCAAATACATGGAGGCGGACACGAGAGAGGTTTTAGATCTGGTACTTTACCAACCCATCAAATAGTAGGCATGGGTGAGGCATTTAGATTAGCCAAGATTGAAATGAAGTCAGATAATAAACATATAAAAAACCTAAGAGATAAGTTATGGAATGGACTTAAAAACATAGAAGAAATATACTTAAATGGAGATTTAGAAAAAAGAATTCCTGGAAATTTAAATGTTAGTTTTAATTTTATAGAGGGAGAGAGTTTAATCATGGCAATTAAAGATATGGCAGTTTCTTCTGGATCAGCCTGCACATCTGCAAGCCTAGAACCTAGTTATGTATTAAGAGCGCTTGGCAGAGAAGATGAGCTTGCACATAGCTCAATAAGACTATCTATTGGTAAATATACAACAGAAGAAGAAATTGACTATGCTATTAATATGTTACAAGATTCCGTTAGCAAGTTAAGGAATTTATCACCATTATGGGAGATGCATAAAGAAGGAATAGACTTGAAAACAGTAAAATGGTCATCACATTAAAATTATGAGTATAACGATTACAAAAATTGCAGCCAAACATGTTAATGAGCATTTGCAAAAAAGAGGAAAGGGTGTAGGTTTAAGATTGGGTGTAAAAACTACAGGATGTTCTGGATTAGCATATGTAATTGAATTTGCTGATAAAATAGAGGATGATGATAAAATTTTTGAGAATAATGGAGTAAAACTACTTGTGAACCCAAAGAGCTATGTATATTTAAAAGGCACTGAGTTAGATTTTGGAAAGGAAGGCTTGAACGAAGGCTTTAAGTTTAAAAATCCAAACGTTAAAGATCAATGTGGTTGCGGTGAAAGTTTCAATGTTTAATGAATATATTAAAAAAGAATTTTTTTGAATTATTTGGTATTCCAGTATCAATAGACATCAATAACACAGAGCTTGATAGAAAATATAAAATTCTTCAACAACAATTTCATCCAGATAATTTTTCAAACTCAACTAATCATGAGAAAAGAATTGCACTTCAGATTTCATCTCATATTAATGATGGTTATATAATTTTAAGTAATTCAATATCTAGAATTGAATATATTTTAAAAATTAATAATTTTGTACAAGATGAATCTAAAACCATACAAGACAATGAGTTTTTATCTAAACAAATAAAATTAAATGAATTTTTAGAAACTATTGATAAAAATAATCCTAATACAGATTATTTGAATAAACATAAATTAGAAATTAATAATTTTATTGACGAGTTAATTGATTTAATTAATTCTAATTTTCTAAATAAAAATTTCTCTGAAGCTTGGATTAATTTAGCTAAGCTTAAATTTTATAACAACCATTTAAATCAAATAGAAAAATATATTTTATTATGAGCTTAATTAAAATTTCTGACCCACTGGAAGAAAACACAAATAAAAATAAATTTGTTGTTGGAATAGATTTAGGGACAACAAACTCTCTGATTTGTTCGTATGAGGGATCTTTTAAAACATATAATAATGATGAGTCAGATATCATACCTTCTGTTGTAAAGTATACAAAAAATCATAACCCCATTGCAGGCCATGATGCAATTACTCCTTCTGGCAATAATGAGTCAATTTTAATCTCTTCAATTAAAAGATTAATGGGTTTAACTTTAGATGAAATTAAGTCTTCTAAACTTACTTTACAACATAATCTAAAAATACATAATAATATGCCATCTATTGGAATTTATAATAAGATGATTAGTGCAGTGGATGTGTCTTCTGAAATTTTAAGATACCTAAAGCATATTGCAGAATCTTCTGAGAATAGAACTTTAGACGGGGCAGTAATTACTGTACCAGCATATTTTAATGATGCGCAAAGACAAGCAACAAAAAATGCAGCTAAACTTGCAGGCATTGACGTCATAAGATTATTGAATGAACCAACTGCAGCAGCTATTGCGTACGGACTAGAATCTAAAGCTACAGGAACCTATATTGTTTATGATTTTGGAGGAGGAACTTTTGATGTTTCGATATTATCTTTAGAAAAAGGTATTTTTAGAGTCATAGCTACTGATGGAGATACAATGTTAGGTGGTGATGATATTGATGAAATAGTTATAACTTGGTTGAAAGAAAATTATAAATTTTTAGGAAAAACACCATATATAGAATTAAAAAAGATAGCCATAGCCTTAAAAGAATCTTTTTCAAATACTAATAATTTAGCAATATATAGTATTGGTAAATATGAAATTACTTTAGAGAAACAAGTATTTGAAGATCTTATAAAAAAAATAATAAAAAAAACCATAGATATTGTTAAAAATACTATCAAAGAATCTAAAGCAAGTATTAACGAGGTTAACAGTATAATATTAGTTGGTGGCTCAACTAGAATGCCTCTAGTTAAATTTTCGTTAGAAAAAGAGTTTGATTGTACTGTTCTGAACAACATTAACCCAGATAAAGTTGTTGTGAATGGAGCAGCTATTCAAGCAAGTATTCTATCTGGTAATAATCAAGAAGATTTATTATTGCTAGATGTATTACCTTTATCATTAGGCATAGAAACGTTAGGAAATTTATCTGAAAAAATAATAAATCGAAATACACCAATACCTATTAGAGCTAAAAAAATATTTACAACTTTTAAGGATGGCCAAACTAAACTTTTAATACATATAGTTCAGGGTGAAAGAGAATTAATAGAGCATTGTAAGTCTTTAGGTAAGTTTGTGCTTCATGAGATACCACCAATGATATCAGGTGCCCCAAGAATAGAAGTAGAGTTTCAAATAGATGCAGATGGAATTCTTTCTGTTATTGCAACTGAGAAAACTTCTGGTGTTTCATCATCTATTGAAGTAAAACCATCCTATGGATTAACTGAAAATGAAATCTCTAAAATGATTAAAGATGCAAATAAATTAGCAGAAACAGATATGGAGTTACGTAAATTAAACGAATCAAGAGTAGAGGCCGAAAGAGTTATATATGCTTTAGAACAAGCTTTAAGGAAAGATGGTAAAAGTTTACTCAACACAAAAGAACTAAAAATGATTAATAAGGAGTTAGATTTGTTAAAAAAAGCAACGTTATCTAATAATTCTGATTTAATTAATAATACAATTAAAAAGCTTGAAAAAAAATCTGAATTTTATGTAGAAAAAAGAATGAATTCAAGCATAAAGTCTTTGATTGCAGGTAAAAACATTGATGATATACTATAAAACAAAATGCCTAAGATAACTTTTTTACCAAACCCTGATATCTGCCCAAACGGAGCTGTCTTAGATGTGCCAAATGGTACAAGTATTTGCAAAGCTGCATTGGATAATGGTATACGATTAGAACATGCGTGCGAACTCTCATGCGCTTGTACTACATGCCACGTATATGTTGTGAAAGGAATAGAATCACTTGTTGAGGCATCAGAGGATGAAGATGATTATCTTGATAAGGCTTGGGGTTTAAAACCAAATTCTAGATTAAGTTGTCAGGCAATTATAAATGGTAAAGATTTAACTATAGAGATACCCAAATATACAATTAACCATGCTTCGGAGAATAGATAAAGATGTTAAAATGGACAGATACTGTGGATATTGCCATTTTATTATCTGACAAGTATCCAAACATTAACCCAGAAACGATAAGGTTTACAGATTTACATAAATGGATATGTGAATTAAATGATTTTGATGATGATCCAAATAAATCTAATGAAAAAGTTCTTGAAGCTATTCAAATGGCATGGATAGAGGAAAAATAATGGCTATAGAAGAAACTCTGGCAATAATTAAACCTGACGCCGTAGAAAGAAACCTTATAGGAGTTATAATTAAAATGATTGAAGAAAATGGATTAGTTATAAGAAAAGTTAAATCATATTATTTTACAGATAACGAAGCTAAAAAATTTTATGAAGTACATAAAACAAAAGCATTTTATGATAGACTTATATCGTATATGACCTCAGGAATGATTATAGCAATACTTATAGAAGGTGAGAATGC
>CAJWJQ010000036.1:0-10308 GCA_913041905.1 uncultured Gammaproteobacteria bacterium | reverse complement strand
GCGTAAAAAAGATTACTCATCTGTATTTCCAAAAATTGTTATTCAAAACGACTAAAGAGATTATTTATATTATAATAGCCAAATGGCAATCAAATCTGATAAATGGATTAAAGATATGGCTCTCAAACACGGGATGATAGAGCCCTTTCAAGAAAACCAAGTCAAAGCAAACGGTGATGGCAGAATAATTTCATATGGGACATCAAGCTATGGTTATGATGTTCGTTGTGCTGATGAATTTAAAGTTTTTACTAATATCAACTCATCTATGGTAGATCCTAAAAATTTTGATGATAATAGTTTTGTTAACATTAAATCAGATGTTTGCACAATCCCTCCTAATTCATTTGCGCTAGCTAGGACCGTTGAATATTTTAAAATCCCAAGACAAGTACTAACATTATGTTTAGGTAAATCAACTTATGCAAGGTGTGGGATTATTGTAAACGTAACCCCATTAGAGCCAGAGTGGGAAGGGCATGTAACGCTTGAATTTTCAAATACAACATCACTGCCAGCAAAAATATATGCTAACGAAGGAGTAGCTCAATTTATCTTTTTAGAATCCGATGAAGTGTGCGAGACTTCATATAAAGATAGAGATGGAAAATATCAAGGCCAAAAAGGTGTTACTCTACCTAAAACTTAATTGTGACTGAATATATTATAAATCAAACACTTCAAAAAAATTTTCACAATAAAGCAGATTGGAATAATTGCTTAAAACAATTTAATGAAAGCAATATTTTTCAATCTTATGAGTGGGGTGAACTTAAAGAATCTGAAGGGTGGATGCCTCTTCGAGTAACAGTAAGTGATAACGAAAGTTTAGAGATTATCCTGATTGGTCAAATCCTTATTAAAAAAGTTTTTGGAGTTTCAATTGCCTGGTGTCCTGGAGGCCCTTTAATTAGATCTAAACCCAAAGAAAATATTTTAGCTGCCCTTGATAAATTCAGAGAGTCTATAGCTGAATATGATATTGCTAACCTTAGATGTAAAACATTTATGCAAGATAATGATATTAATAGGGAGTTTTTTGATATTTTTACAAAACCAAAACACGTTATCACAAGTAGAAAAACATCTGTCATAGAAATACAGTCAGAGGATGAGTTTTTAAAACAAGTTAAAAAAAAGCATCGGTATTATATTAAACAATCAGAAAAATCAAATATTGACTGGAAGGCCGAAGAAGGCAAACAGGCCGATAAAATATTTACAAAAATTTATAAAGATATGCAAAAAGCTAAACACTTAAACTTACCTATAGTGGATATAACCCTTTTTAGTAAATTTTTAGGAACCAATGATGATGGAGTACCAAAAGTATTTGCTTTTTCTGGTTTTGAGAATAAAGAAGTTATTTCCTCATGTCTAATTAGCATTTTTGATAATAAAGCCTTTTATCATTATGCTGCATCCACAGAGAGGGGAAGAGAGGTTTCTGCATCTTATGGAATGATTTTTAATTTATATAAATATTTAAAAAAACAAAATGTAACACAATTAGATTTTGGAGGACTATCTGAAGATGGATCATCTGCCGGTGTAGATTTTTTTAAAGAAGGATTTAATGGCACGACAGTAAATCGTATAGGCGAGTTTGATATAGCCAAATCAAAAATACATAATTATTTATTTAATAAAGCAATAAAATTTAAAAACAAAAAATAACATGGAGAAAATAAAATGACTCTTAGTGCACTTAAATGGGTAAGCACTGTTTTTATTCTAACAGGAATTTTAATGGCGCAATTTAAAATATATCCATATTATATCTTTATGCATTCTATTGGAGCTGCAGGATGGCTAGCATATGGATATTTTATTAGTGATAAAGCTATCATGACCAATTTTGGTTTACAGATTCCTATATTCGCATCAGGATATTTGTATTATCATGGTTATATAACTAATATTTTTGAATTACTCAGTTAGTTCTATAAATGCTAAATCTATGTTTGCTTTAAAATCTCTTCCTATGGCAACTACCCCAATGGTGTTAATGTCTATCGATGATATTTCACTTGGTTGATAAAAATTAGATTTTTTAAAACTACTAAGCGGAATGTCTATTATTTTCCAATTATTATCTGCAGTAAAAATAGATTCATAATATTGCCAAGGAAAGAATAAATATTTTGTACGAAGATGAATTGCATATTTTTCATTATTTCCTCGAACTTTAATTCTAATACCTTTAAATAGTTTATTTTCTGGATGTCCTTTTATTTGAGTTCTAAATTGAATGAAACCACCGTTATTTTCTGTGGATACATTTCCTTGCATATTATAATAAGAAAACTCATTGTCATATTTTATTTCTAAATTACCCTCAGAAACTCCACCCATTACTTTATCAGTTACAAAACACCATCTTGTTGTATTTTCTTCACAATAATCTTTTTGTTCAACAATACTATTAGAATTTTTCATATCATCAATAACCATAGTATTAGACCAAATAAAATTTGAATACATTAATAATATGATAATAAAAGAGAGATATTTTTTTTTATCTAAATGATATACAGTCCCACCCATTATTATTTGCCTCTTTGATTAGTTTATCATCGCCGTCAACAATAATTGCTTTATTTACTTTTTTTAATAAAGGAAGGTCATTGAAGGAATCTGAGTAAAAAGTTGTAGAAGATAGATTATAACCATTGTCATTAATCCAATCTATAACCTTGCTAACTTTACCTTCTTGAAAACATGGAGTACCAAGAACTTTTCCTGTAAATTTATTATCAATTATTTCAAACTCTGTAGCTATTAAATCTTTAACTCCAAATAAATCAGCTATAGGTCTAGTTACAAAACTATTAGTTGCTGTGGCGATAATAACTTTATTATTATTTAACTCATTAGTAACAGCGCCAAAACCTTTTTCTAAAACAATAGGTTTAATTTTCTCTTCAATAAAAGTCTTTCTTGTTTCTAATAATAATTCCATTGAGTTATTTTTTAGAGGCTCTACACAGAAATTTAAAAAACCATGAATATCTAAGTTTCCAGCATAATAATTAGCGTAGAATTTTTCGCTCCTTTTTAAGTAATCATCATCTACGATATTTTTTTCTGCAAGATAAATACCCCAGTTTCGGTCGCTATCGCCATTTAAAAGAGTGTTATCTAAATCAAAAATAATTAAGTCAGACATAGTGTAGTAGTAATTTTTAAAACTTATAATAACATCATATTGCTAAATATTTAATAAACTTTGGTTGGATTGTTATATTATAAGAAATATAATAATTTAAACATAATAATGATAATAGTTTCTATGAATGGAAAGAATTACAGAAAGGGCGTGGGCATAATCATTGTTAATTCAGAAGGACAATTCTTCTTGGGTAAAAGAATTGGCGCAGAGGCCTGGCAATTCCCGCAAGGAGGCATTGATGAAGGGGAAAACCCTAAAGAAGCTCTATATAGAGAATTATATGAAGAAACAGGATTAAAAAGTGACAAAGTTACAATATTAGATGTAAGCAAAAAATGGTTGGTCTACCATATCCCCCACATATTTCAAAGATCAAAAAAAAGATATGATGGAGCAATGCAAAAATGGTTTTTGTTGAAATTAACAGGCACCGATGGTGATATCAATTTAAATGCATTTGATCACGCAGAATTTGATGCCTGGAAGTGGAGTGACAAAGATACAGCAATTAAAAGTGTTATTAAATTTAAGAGGAAAGTTTACGAGAGTATTTTAAATGAATTTTCTAATACTTTAAAAGGGCTTAAAAATAACTAAATAAATTATTGCAAATAAAATTACCACAGGTACTTCATTGAAAAAACGATACCATTTATGGCTCTTCTTGTTCTTTTCTTTTTTGAAGTTATTTAGAATTAGGCCGCACCATATATGATATATAACTAAAAATATAACAAGTACGATTTTCAATTGTAACCACCCAGGCAAACCATGGTATTGAATTAATAAAGCACCAAACAATATTGTAAATATGGCCCCAGGGGTCATAATGCCCCAATATAATTTTCTTTCCATTATTACAAATCTATCATGAGAGGTTTTATCTTCAGACATAGAATGATAGACGAATAATCGCGGAAGATAGAAAAGGCCTGCAAACCACGTCACCATAAAGATTATATGTAAAGTTTTATACCACAACATATTTATTATTTTACCTGTAAATGTATAATGTGACTAAGTAAATTATGGTTACCTTTTGAATTCTTCATTCAGGATACTAAAATATGATATCAGTTGGAATAGTAGGAGCCTCAGGCTACACCGGAGAAGAGTTAACGAAAATTCTTCAATTACACCCAGAAGTTAAAATTACATCTTTAACCTCAAGGACTCATGCTGGCAAAAAAATTAATGACATATTTAAGCTAAAAGAGCCGATATCAGGAGAATTTAAATCACCAGTATTTGAGAATTTATCAACTTGTGATCTAGTATTTTTTGCGACTCCAAATGGCGTAGCAATGGGAATGACTCAGGAACTGATTGATAATAATATTAAAGTTATCGATATTTCGGCAGATTTTAGATTATCTGATTCTAAGTCATGGGAGAAGTGGTACGGCAAGACTCATGAAGCGCCTTCTTTGTTAAAAGAAAGTATCTATGGTTTGCCTGAGATACCTGGCCAAAAAAAGAAAATTAATGAGGGAAAAATTATTGCTAACCCAGGCTGTTATCCAACATCAGTATTATTAGCTCTACTCCCTATATATAAAGATTTGCCAAAACAAAATATAATAATTGATTCTAAGTCTGGCATTAGTGGAGCAGGTAGAAATATTAATAATAAGAATCTATTTTCTGAAGGCGAGGATAATTTCCAAGCTTATGCGGTAAAAAACCATAGACATTATCCTGAAATGTTGCAAATCCTTCACCAAGAAAACCCTAGTTTGGATGTTTTGTTTGTACCCCATTTAAGCTCCATGACAAGAGGAATATTTACTTCTATATATTTAAAATATAATAAAAATGACTTTAATAAAACATTAAATATATACAAGGATTTTTATAAAGATTCACCATTTGTAAAAATATGTGATGAAAATGAATTCCCTAAAGTTTCAGATGTTGTTTTCACAAATAATTGCAAAATATCACTGCACAATGTGGGTGATGGTAATAGTACAAATCTTATTATTTTTACAGTTATAGATAATCTCGTTAAAGGTGCCTCAGGACAGGCTATCCAAAACATGAATATAATGTTTAATTTTGATGAAAAACTAGGATTAACTTAAATTATTGCCTTGCTATTGTTACAAATAATCAGTTAGACTTAAGATTCGCCTTTATTTAAAGGGGTGTGGAGAGAAAATGAAAATATCAGAAATTTTAAAGGGTAAAGAAAGTATTGATAGCGGTGGTTCATCGAAGGTTACTGTTATAGGTAATAATTCTCAGTTTAATGGAAGTATAACGTTTACAGGTATATTAAAAGTTTCAGGCACAATCAAAGGAAACATAGAAACAACTGAAGATGCCGACGCACAAGTTATACTTGATCAAAATGGTTTAATTGAAGGTGATGTTACTGCACCGAATGTAAGACTAAAAGGCGAGGTTAACGGAAACGTACATTCGTCAACGCATGTTGAAATAGATGCATCTGCATTAGTTACAGGTAATGTTTATTATGACATTCTTGAAATGCACGGAGGATCTACGGTAAATGGTAGTCTAATTCGAAACATGGGTAAAACAGCAGGATTACTTGAGAAAAAGGCTAAAAAAGAAAAAGACGACCAAAAATCTGAAGAAAAAACCAATACCTCAAGTTTCTTGCAATCAATAGATAAGCAAGATAAAAGCTAAGCAAATTGTCTTTTCCAGACATTTTTTATATACTAGGCACATAATATTTAGCTGAAGGTAGGAGATGTATGCAAACAAAAGAGAATTCAACTGTAGAAAAACATGATCTTGTTTTCACAGAAGGTGCAGCGATGAAAGTCAAGAAGCTGATAGAAGATGAGAAGAATCCTAATTTAAATTTAAGAGTGTTTATAACTGGTGGAGGCTGCTCAGGCTTTCAATATGGTTTTACTTTTGATGAGAAAATACAAGGCGGAGATTCTGAAATCGTTAAATGCGGAGTTAAGCTTTTGGTTGATCCTATGAGTATCCAATATCTCAGGGGAGCTGAAATTGATTACCAAGAAGGATTAGAGGGCGCGCAATTTATAATTAAAAATCCAAACGCAAAAACTACATGCGGTTGTGGATCATCTTTTTCGACCTAACCTAATAATAACTAAATAATTAAGGCAAAATTTTATGACAGATTATCATCCAGGACTTGATGGTGTAATTGCTACAGAATCATCAATTTCAGATATTGATGGCAAAAAAGGAATACTCAGTTACCGAGGTTATTCAATTGAGGAGTTAGCTCAAAAAAGTACTTTTGAGGAAACCGCATATTTAGTATTAACTGGAGAATTACCTTCAAGTACAGAATTAAAAAATTTTACAAAACAAATTAATAAACGAAGAGATTTGCCATCTAGCTTGATTGATTTATTACAAATACTTCCTAAAAATGCTAAATCAATTGATGTTCTTCAGCTTTCAATTTCATCTTTAGGATCATTTTATCCAATTGAATTTGACGCAGAAAAATTAAAACAAGGCAAGTACACAAAGGATTACTTTTTAGAATTATCTGCTGGGATTATTGGAAGTGTAGGCTCAATTGTTGCTGCCTGGAATAGAATCAAAAACAACAAAGACTATATTAAACCCTTAGATAAATTATCGTATGCAGAGAACTTTATGCATATGCTTGATGATGAAATTACAGCAACCCCATTAGTTAATAGAATTGTAGACGCAACATTTATTTTGCATGCAGAACATACCATCAACGCTTCTACTTTTACCGCAATGGTTACGTCATCAACATTGGCTAATCCAACTCAAGTTATAGCATCTGCTATAGGATCTCTATCAGGACCACTTCATGGTGGAGCAAATCAAAAAGTTGTATCAATGCTTGAAGAAATCAAGTCAAAGGATAACGTATCATCGTGGTTGGATAAAAGATTATCTGATAAACAAGTTGTGTGGGGAATGGGGCATAGAGAATATTCTACAAAGGATCCTAGAGCAAATATTTTAACAAATATGGTAGGCGAATTATTTAAAGAACAAAGCGGTAAAGTATCTTCAATGTTTGAAACCGCTATGGCATTAGAAAAAGCTTGTGATGCAAAACTTTCGAAAAAAGGAGTTTATGCAAATGTAGATTTTTATTCTGGTATTTTGTATAAAGAAATTGGAATTCCGGTTGATCTATTTACCACGCTATTTGCTATATCAAGAACCTCTGGATGGCTTGCACATTGGATAGAACAAGTTAGCAACAATAAGATTTTTAGGCCTACTCAAAATTATATTGGTTCTAAACCTAGACAATATAAACAAAAAGACTAATAAATATTACCTAAGTAATGTGATTTTATTACACCAGTAATTTTCGATTTTTGAAATTTTTTATTATTTATTCTTTGTATGGTGAACCAAGCGAAAGCTACTGATTCAAAATTTTTTTCAGTTATTCCATACCCTAAACTCTTCAATTGTTTGTGCCTGGTTAAACTTTTAATTCCATCTGTTATAGTAAGATTTTTCGCACCACCCCCATATAAATAAACCATTTTTGAACGACTTCTGTCTTTATTTAGTTCGCATGAAATTGTAGATATAGTCAAATATGTTAGAGTTGCTAACACATCCAAACTTTTAATATTATTAAATTTTTTAAGATGTTTTAAAATCCAATTATAATTAAAACTTTCAAAACCAGTACTCTTAGGAGGATTTTTTTTGAAAAACTTGTCTTGTAACATAGATTTTAGAAAACCTAAGTGTATTTTACCTTTTTGAGAAAGTTTTCCACCTTTATCATAGGAGATATTAAATTTTTCTCTGCACCACGAATCTATCAGATAATTAGCCGGTCCAGTATCATAGGCAAAAACTTTTCCCATAGATTTAATTGTAATATTTGCAAAACCACCTAAGTTAACAAAACTTGTATTTTTTTTAGATTGTTTATTAATATATTGGTGAAAAAATCCCGTTAATGGAGCGCCTTGCCCCCCAGCTTTAATATTTGTTTGTCTAAAGTCAGACACAACTGGGATAGAAGTAAGGTTTGATATTTCTTTTGGGTCACCTATATATGTAGAAGTTTTATTTTTAGGATTATGATTTAGAGTTATTCCAGGAAATCCAATACCCATTACTTGGTTTAATTTGATTGTATATTTTTTGAGTATTTTTTTTATGTATGATGAAATAATAGCTGATACTTCATAATCTAGTTTTTTATTAGCTTTATTTAATTTCTTTTGTTTATTGATTTTTTTCTTTAGATTGTCATTTATTTTATATTCTTCAAAACCCATGACTTTGAGCCTACCATTATCCATCTTAACAATTGATACATCAATTGAATCAAGACTAGTCCCACACATTATTCCTAGATAGTATTCTGACATTTCGATATAAAACTATGTTTATTTATTATATAGTTTATTGAAAGAATATGAAAAATATTGATGAACAATTACAAGTAATTAAGCGTGGTTCTGCCGAGATAATTAATGAGAAAGAACTAACTGACAGGCTAAAAAGTAAGAAAAAACTCATAATAAAAGCAGGTCTTGATCCAACGATGCCTGATATGCATCTCGGGCATACGGTCGTTTTAAATAAACTTAAGCAATTTCAAGATTTAGGCCATAAAGTTGTTTTTCTAATAGGTGATTACACAGCACTTATTGGAGACCCTTCTGGAAGAGATACAACTAGGCCAACAGTTGATAATGAGACAATAAAGAAAAATTCAAAAATATATAAAAAAGAAATTTTTAAAATTCTCAACAAAGATAAAACAAGAATAGAATTTAATTCAAAGTGGCTAGGCAAGTTTACCGCAATAGACTTAATAGAGTTAGCTTCATCACAAACTGTTGCGCGCATGATAGAACGAGATGATTTTGATAAACGTTATAAAGCGAATAAACCCATATCTATCCATGAGTTTTTGTATCCATTATTACAAGGTTATGATTCTGTAGAATTAAAAGCAGACGTAGAACTTGGAGGAACAGATCAGAAATTTAATTTATTACTAGGTAGAAAATTACAGGAACAAAGAAGTATGCCACCACAAATTTGTATTACCATGCCAATACTTGAAGGTTTAGATGGAGTTAAAAAAATGTCTAAATCATATGATAACTATATATCAATATCTGGTGAGCCAAGCGATATGTTTGGTAAAATTATGTCAATAAGTGATGAATTAATGTGGAGATATTATGAATTATTAAGCTTTAAAGCATTAGATGTAATATCAAAGTATAAAAAAGAAACTAAAAAAGGCTCCCTAAACCCTAGAGATGTAAAATTAGAATTAGCCTCAGAGATTGTTGAAAGATTCCATGGAAGCAAGTTAGCTAAACAAGCCCATGATAATTTCCTTAAAAGGTTTCAAAAAAAAGAAATTACAAGCGATATACCGATTATAAAAATAAAACAAAAACCCAATCAAAAAATTGACATTATTTCTCTTTTGGTAAAAGAGGGTAAGATCATTTCTAGTACTTCTGAAGCACGAAGATTAATAAATCAAAAAGCTGTTAAATTTGATAATAAACTAGTTGATTCATTTGATTTTATCTGCCCACAAAAAAATGAATTAATACTCCACGTAGGCAAGAAAAAAACATATATAATTAAATTTAAGTAACTCTAATTTTTAACAGAAAAAACTAGGATACTTAGGTAAAGATGGGTATAATCATCCTCACGTGCTCATAAAGCAGCATGATTTTAAAAAAGCTCTGTAAAAATTTGGAATGATTTGTGCGTAGTGCCTGTATTTTACTCACTATTATGTTTATAGCACTTAAAGCTATTTAAAAAAATTAGTCTAGTAAGACTTAAAATTATAATAAGTGAAGAGTTTGATACTGGCTCAGATTGAACGCTGGCGGAATGCTTAACACATGCAAGTCGTGCGGTAACACTTCGGGTGACGAGCGGCGGACGGGTGCGTAACGCGTGAGAATCTACCTTTTAGTGGGGGACAACTCGGGGAAACTCGAGCTAATACCGCATGTGTCCTACGGGATAAAGCAGGGGATCTTCGGACCTTGCGCTAAAAGATGAGCTCGCGTGAGATTAGCTTGTTGGTAGGGTAAAAGCCTACCAAGGCAACGATCTCTAGCTGGTCTGAGAGGATGATCAGCCACACTGGGACTGAGACACGGCCCAGACTC
>CAJWJQ010000035.1:0-10832 GCA_913041905.1 uncultured Gammaproteobacteria bacterium | reverse complement strand
GTATGCAGAAAAATCACCAAAAATGTAATATAAGATA
Organism: uncultured Gammaproteobacteria bacterium; assembly: GCA_913041905.1. Classification (GTDB taxonomy): domain Bacteria; phylum Pseudomonadota; class Gammaproteobacteria. The sequence continues at coordinate 10,795 of CAJWJQ010000035.1, read as the reverse complement.
GTTTTAAAATACTCTAAAATAATTATTTTTATTGAATATTTATCTTTCCACCATTTCTGTGTATTATTCGTAAAATAATAATGTATTTTATTATTATGTTTGTAATTATGAAATATTTGATTAATTCGAAAAATATGATATTTATTACTCACAATTAAATATGTTTTATAATCTTTGCTGTCGAATTTAATTAGATTGTTTATCTCATCAAAAGTACTGGTGTTATCAGTGCCAAATAAAACAATTTTATCTTTGGGTACATTATTTTTAAGTAGTATTTTATACATGAATTTATAAGTTTCTATAGATTCGCGAGGGTTTAAAGAGTTTTTCATAACTTTTTTTTCTTTGCTTAAAAAAATTACCTTTGGACTTTTATCATAAAATAGTTTACTTGCTACTACAGCTCTCTCTGGGTTACCTGACAGTACAACAATAGCATCATATTGTTGTAAATATTTTGTACTATTAGGGTTAGTTATTTCGTGAATTAAGAAAACAGAAAATACTATTACGGATAGAGAAACCAGTCCAAAAAAAGCCAAAAAACTAACTATATACTTCAAGATTATTTAGTTTTTTTTAGCAAAAAGTAGAATTTATTATCTTTCTCTTCTGAGCTTACAAGTTCATTACCTGTTTGGTTTGCAAATGACTCAAAGTCTTTTACAGCCCCAGGGTCAGTTGAAATTACATGTAATATTTGGCCATCTTCCATGCTATTTATTTCTTTCTTTGCTTTTATAATAGGCAAAGGGCAATTAAGGCCACTAGTATCAAGCTCTTTGTCAAAATCTGCCATTGAAACTCCATATGGGTTATAATTATCAACACTAATATTGTTCGTCTTGAATGACTCAATATTACACTTATCTATGGTAGTTATTATGAAAAAATATTCAAGAATTTTCTTAGTTGTCATAATGGTTTTATTTTGCAAAAATGTTTTATCTGCTACTCAATCACAGCCTGAGCTTGGTGATCCATATAGCGAGGTTCTTCCAATAAAACAAGAAGATATGATTGGGTTTTCTAGTTATAGGAGGCTTCAAAAATATAATTATATTAATAATAACCCTCTAGTTTCATCTTATATAAATTACATAGGTAACTTATTATCAAGAAATCTAATGGACGATATGAGAAATTATAGATTTTTTATTGTGCAATCTAATGAAATTAACGCCTTTGCTTTGCCTGGTGGGTTTATAGGAATTAATATTGGTTTGATTAAATTAGCTGAAAATGAAGCTCAATTAGCATCAGTTATGGCTCATGAAATAGCGCATGTAAAATTAAGGCATACTGCTGAAATGATTGCTAATGCTAATGTTAATAGCATACCAATGTGGATAGGAATTTTTGCTGGTATTTTTTCTGGGAATGCTAAAGCGTCAATGGCCGCAATACAGGCAGGCATTGGTATTTCTGCGCAACAAAATGTAAATTTGATAAGATCTAATGAAGTAGAAGCTGATAACTTAGGTCTAGAGATATTATCAAATGCAAATTTCAAGACTAGCGAGATGGCAAAATTTTTTAATTTGATGGAAATGTCAACAGGTGATATTCAAAGAAGTTTGTCTTATCTTTCAACACACCCCATGTATGAAAATAGAATTGCCAACATAAAGTCAAGTGCAAAACATGATAACTCTCAAATAGAAAATAGCACTAATGATTTTTTATATATAAAAAATATCATGGAGGTTTTAACTATATCAGACATAAACAACTCTATTAAAAATATAAAAAATAAAAGTATCTTATCTTCTCATAAATTAGGTCTTCTTTATCTGCGTAAATCTGATTATAAAAAAGCTTATGAAACACTGATGCCTTATTATAAAACAAATTCGGATAATTTATATATTTCAGTTTTATTTGCTAGATCGTTATCTGGATTAAATGAGATTGATGAGAGTATTAATGTTTTAAATAAATTAAAAAATATACACCCGCTAAATAAAACAGTTCCATTGCTATTGTCTGAAATTTTAATTGAGAACAATATAAGAACTAATTATGCTGAAAAATTATTAAAACCACTTGAAAATCACTATAGATTAAACCCAAATTATTATAGATTAATGTCTAAACTGTATGCAGAAAAAAATTCTATATTTAAAAGTAATGTATATCTATCGGAATATTATGTGTTATTAGACAATATAGATTTATCTATAGATGTCTTGTCTAATGCGATAAATTCAAATAAAACCTCGTCCTCAGAAAAAATAAGGTTAGGCGAAAAAAGAACAGCTTTAATATGTAGGTACAAGAGACCATTAGAGCCAATATTTGGTGAAAAAACCTGTAATTAAAGTAGTTTTTTTATTATGTTATGAGTACTATAATTAAGTGAATTTAATGCTTATGAAAAGATATATAAACATAGTTTTTATTATATTAATCTTTGCCATATCGCCTGTACAAGCTGATAATGTCAAAGAAGGTAAAAAATTAGCTTTTGATAGAAAAAAGGGTAATTGCTTGGCCTGCCATCAAATTGAAAATGGTGAGCTTGCAGGCAATAATGGGCCACCATTGATAGCTATGGGGGCAAGGTTTCCTAATAGGATAGATTTATTCAACCAAATTTGGGACGCAACAAAAAATAACCCTAATTCTTTTATGCCTCCTTTTGGAAAGCATGGCGTAATAACAAAAGACGAAATAAACAAAATAATAGAGTATCTATATACTCTGTGAGGTAAATTATGAACAGAAGAAATTTTTTAAAAAATTCTTTAATGACAGCAGTAACCTTAACAACTTTATCGGGGTTTTTAATAAAACCAAAAAGTGTTTTTGCTGCATGGCCTAAAACATCTTTTGATATAACAAATTTAGATGAATCTATCAAAAGTGTATATGGTCATAATGACTTATCTGAAACTACTAAAGTTAAACTTAAGGCTCCGGATATTGCTGAAAATGGGGCTATTGTTCCAATAAACGTAAAAACAGCATTAAAAAATGTTGAATCAATTATGATATTTGTAGAGAATAATCCTCAGCCATTATCTAGTGGATATAATTTAACATCTAAGTCTCTTCCTATAATTGGGACAAGAATTAAAATGGGTAAGACTTCCAAAATTATAGCGGCTGTTAAAAGTGAGGGTAAGGTTTTTTCAGCATCTAAAGAAGTAAAAGTAACAATTGGTGGATGTGGAGGTTAGAAATATTATGAGTACTATTAAAATACGAGCAAAAGAAAGAAATGGTTCAGTTACTGTTAAAACGCTAATGAAGCATCCTATGGAAACTGGACAAAGAGTTAATAAAAAAACTGGAGATAAAATTCCTGCCCACTTTATACAAGAGGTTATAGCTAAAGCTAATGGAGATGAAGTTATAGTTGTCCATTGGGGGCCAGCTGTTTCTAAAAATCCATATCTAACATTTGTTTATAACGGATCTAAAGGAGATGAGCTTGAATTAACATGGTTAGATAATAAAGGAAATAGAGATTCTAAAACAGTTGAGGTGAAATAGTTTAATATCTATGGTGAGCATTAATAAGGTTTTTTATATTTTGTTATTTGTGAGTTTGAATATATATGCAAGTCCAGAAGATGATTTGGCAGATTTTCAAAATTATTTTAAAAATAAATTTCCAAATACTGAGTTTTCAGATTATAAGAATGGCGTATATTCTATAGATTCATCTTCTAGGGAACAATGGGAATCTATTGAAGAATTTCCTCCGTATGAGATTAATATTGAACAAGGTGAAGAACTATTTAATGTGCCATTTAAAAATGGAAATACATATGCATCATGTTTTAGAAATAATGGCATTGGTATTAGACAAAATTATCCATACTTTGATGAAGATAAAGATGAAATTATTACTCTAGAGCTAGCAATAAATAATTGTAGAAAAAAGAATGGAGAAAAACCTTTGAGTTATTATAAAGGAGGCCCAATGGCTGATATATCAGCTTACATGGCATATACATCTAGAGGAAAGATTATTGATATTGAAATTCCAAATTATAAAGCTGAGGAAGCATATGAGGCTGGTAAAAAACTTTATTTTACCAAAGTAGGGCAACTTAATTTTTCATGCGCAGACTGCCATGTTTATTATCCAGGCACTAAATTAAGGGCTGACATAACTAGTCCAGCCATAGGACATCCAACTCATTTTCCTGTTTATAGATCTAGAGCTGGTAGAATGGTTACTTTGCATGAAAGGTTTGCAGGCTGTTTAAATAGAGTTAGAGCAAAACCTTTTAAGGCTCAACAAGACGAGTATAAAAACTTAGAATATTTTTTAACATATATGAGTAATGGATTAGAAATTAATGGTCCTGGGTCAAGAAAATAGGTACAATTGGCATATGATTGATTTAAAAAACATTAAGAATATAGTATTAATTTTTGGTTTATCAATTATGGTCTCATCATGCGCGACTATGGATGGTATGTTTTCTTCAGATTCAGATGAAGGTAGTTCAGAAGTCAAAGAGTTAAATCTTAACAAGCGTCTACAAATTGCCATACCTATACCTGAAAATTCGAAATATTTAGTTGATAAAACTATTATTTTTGGAGAAGGTCAAAGATTTACCGGAGTACTCTATTTATTACATGACACGCCTGCAGACGATGTAGTGTCATTCTATAGAATAAACATGAGAGATGATGGATGGTCTGAAATTGCTATTGTAAGAAGTGATTTTATATTAATGAATTTTGATAAAGAAGATAGATTCGCAACCATCAAAGTAGATAGAAAATTTCTTGATAGCTCTTCTTCAGAAATTACAATTGGGCCAAAAACAGATACAACAATTAATAGAAATCTCAATATAGATTCTGGTAATTCAACTGAAAGTGAAGAGCCATTTACTATTCAGTAGTAGCTTCTAATAAAATATCCATAAGATCATCAAAATATATATCTCTAAAAAAATGATCGGCGCCATCAACCATGTGTAATTCAATATTTTTTCTAAATTTCGTAATATCATTAACCCTTTCATAAGTATCCGGAGCAATAGTGTCTTCCGAGGCTGTTATAACATGTACTTTACTCAAAGTATTAACTAGATGTAGATTTAAAGCACGATCATATATATCTTCATGAGCTTGAAATCCCTGAGCATCAACAAAAATATAATAATAATCTAAAAATGAATCACTATAAACGGTTGCATTTTCACAGCCCAAAAAATTAATTGATAATTTCTTAGTTGGCTCATTTATTAAACGCCTAAGATCAATATTATATTTTTCTTTATAATCCATACTGGTATCTTCCCAACCATCTGAAATAGGTGCTAGCAAAAATATTGAACTTATAAATGTTTTATTGTTTTTATCTAACCTTTCATAAAAGTTAATCATATCTAAACCACCTCTAGAATGTCCAATAAGATATATTTTTTCATACCCCATTTTTTTCACATACTCATACCATAATTTAATTTCTTTTTGAGATTCAGACTGTTTGTGTGTATGTTCTATATCACATGAAAGAAAATCATTAGCCCTATTTTGTATTCCATAACTTAAATTAATAGTAAGAGAATCTATATAATTTTCTAATAACGAATCTCTTAAAGAGGTTACTATTTCTAAATTTTGATGGCCACGAGTACCATGAAGAATCATAGCTATTGACTTAGATTTTGTTACACCAGAAGAATAAAAACCATTTAGATCTTTTAATTTAACCTCGTCTGCAAAACCATATGTTGAAAATAATATAAGAAATGTTGCTAGCAGATTCTTCATAATTATTATTATATATAGGGCGTACAGGATTCGAACCTGTGACAAATGGCTTAAAAGGCCACTGCTCTACCAACTGAGCTAACGCCCCATTATATTTTTTCAAGTCTCCTGAACTTATTTGGTATTAAATTCAAATCAGCTAATGAAGACCTTAGCCTATCAAAAAAAGAACAATCTTCATAGACTGCTTGGTAATACTCTATTTTCATCGTGATTGCAGCGCCTAGAATTATAGATGCTAAAGTTACAAATGATCCTAATGCAAGAGTTGATATTCCAGTAACTCCTTGCCCTATAGTACAACCTAATGCTAGCACTCCCCCAATTCCAATTAACACAGCTCCAATAACATGTCTAAAAAAATCTGATTTAGAAGCAAACCATTCTATCCTAAAATTATTAGATATAATAGCATAAACAAAAGAACCTAGAATTACTGATAAAAGAGCAGTAACTCCAAATGTTAGATAAAAAATATTTGCAGAGTTATTAAAAAAGATAAGGGTTTCGCCCATAGGGTTTATAAATGTAAAAGATTGAATTCCTACTCCTGGGAGAGGAGCATCCAAAAAATTATTTGCCTCAATCCAATCCTGTCCTAATGATCCACCAGTTATATACCATGCTATAACAACTACAAAACCAACTGTTGTTCCTGCAAAAATATGATCAGAATTTTTAAAATTTCCTGATTGAAAAATAAATATAAATATAAAAAATGATATTAGCAATCCTATGCTAAGTTTAAAATATTCATAATTAGCATAAGGTATAATTGCAGATAATAAAGTTGGCAATGATTGGTCATTAATTCCTAATGTAGCTAAGTCTGGGCTAATTGGTCTCATCCAGCTATGAAATACAATTCCATAAAAATCCGTCCTAGTCATTAGATAAGCCATTAGACCAGCAATGATTAAAACAAACAATGATTTAAGATTTCCTCCCCCTAATCTTATAAGGACCTTATTTCCACAACCACTTGTGTAAGTCATGCCAATACCAAAAAGTATTCCACCAAAAATATATCTTGGCCAAAAAAATACTGAATTAGTGTATGGTATTCTTGATTCTGTCACGCTCATAAGGTTAAAGAACTCAAATATTGTTACACCAAAAATTGCCACAGAGCCTGCTAATAGCCATGCTTTAAATCTAGATAAGTCGCCAATATTTACCCAGTCTGAAACAGCTCCCATTGTGCAAAAATTTGTTTTATTAATCACATATCCCAGAATAAACCCTAGTAATGCGGTATATAACAATAATTGAAAAGAACTAGCTTCCATAAAACTCCTAATTTGTAATAAATTAAATTTATCTAATTATATTAGCAAATGGTAATATTAACATTATTTTTTTATATTTTTTTATAAATTGTACTATCATTAACCCCAGCATCTAAAAACCCTTTTTTTCTAAACCTACATGAATCACACACACCGCATGCTTCTCCTAAATGAGAAGGGTTATAACATGAAATAGTTTTCGAATAATCTACGCCTAAATTAGCTCCTTTTGTTATAATTTCGGATTTTGTTAAATTTATAAGAGGTGTATGTATTTTAATTGAGTTGCCTTCTATGCCGGTTTTTGTGCCTAAATTTATTGTATTTTGAAAAGAAGAAATAAATTCTGGTCTACAATCAGGGTAGCCTGAATAGTCTATCGCATTAACGCCAATAAAAATATTTGTTATGGAATGTTTTTCTGCAAAAGATGAAGCAATTGATAAAAAAATTATATTTCTAGCTGGAACATATGTTATGGGTATACCTGAAGTTTCATTAGTTGGTACATTAATTTTATCATCAGTGAGAGCTGATCCTCCTATTTTAGACAAATCAATATCAAATATAATATGTTGTATATCTGGTATTTTTGAGATTATTTTCTTGCTAGCCTCAACCTCATAGATGTGTCTTTGTTTATAATTTATTGTAAGCGCTGTGATTTTATATCCTGCTGTTTTAGCAATAGCTAGAGTTGTAGTTGAATCTAAACCTCCTGAAAATAAAACTAATGCTTCTGATTTATTTTCCACGTTCATCGCTCCAAATAAATTTATGTAATTGTACTTGAAGTCTTGCTGGCAAATTATCTAATAAAATTTGATTAGCTAACCTCTCTAAACTCATTTCACCATGACTAGGGCTTATTAAGATATTACAAATTTCACATAGTTTATTATTAAATATGTAATCCTTTGCCCAGTAGTAATCCTCTAACTCGCAAATAACAAATTTTACTTGGTCATCTTTTTTTAAATATTTATAATTACCTATAATATTTTTATCTGATTCATTGGAATTAGGTGTTTTTATATCGAGAACTATGGTTATTTTTTTATTTATACCTTTTATAGATAAAGCGTTACTCGTCTCTAAAGAAACTTCATATGAGTTACTAATCTTATCAAGAAATAATAAAGTATTTTTTTGTGCCAGAGGTTCTCCTCCTGTTACTGTTATATTTTTACAGTTATACTTATTAACTGACGAAATAATCTCATCAAAAGACATTTTTTTTCCTTCGGTAAAAGCATACTCTGTATCACAATATGAGCATCTTAAAGGGCATCCGGTTAATCGTACAAAAACAGTAGGTACCCCAGTGGTAAGACTTTCGCCTTGGATAGAATAAAAAATTTCATTTACTATTAATGAGTTCATAATTTAAATACATTCAACATCTTTATCATCATCACGTATTATTATACTATGACAAATTGCGACTCCTAATGCGTCAGATGCATCTATTTCTAATTGCCTTCTTATTTTAAGTATGTTTTTTACTTTTTTTTGTAATTGTAATTTATCTGATGCTCCACTATCAGTAACCATAAGTTTTACTTTTCTTGGGCTATATTCAAAAATTTCTAATCCTGCTCTACTGCAAGCACATATAGCCGCCCCTCTGGCTTGTCCTAATTTAATTGCAGTGCCAGCATTTACACTAAAAAAAACAGACTCTATAGCGACATGGTCGGGTTTAAAATCATTTATAATTTTTTCAGTTTCCTCATTGATTGTAGCAAGTTTAGTTGTATATTTATTCTTTAATCCCGTCTTAATAATTGAATGAAAAATATACTTAATTTCATGGTCTGATAATTCTATAATACCAAATCCGGTAATATTGGTTCCTGGATCTATTCCTAGTATTATAGACATGAAATTTAACTAAGATTAATGTTCATGTATACATTCTGAACATCATCTATCTCCTCAATTTTACTAGAAAGGTTTATAATTTTTGTCTCATCATCCTTATTAATATCTATAATTGTTAAAGGGTCCATAATAATTTCTTCATCCTGAACTTCAAAATTATTAGAATCAAAATATTTTTTTATATTAAAAAGCTCATTAGGTTTCATAAATACAATACAATCATTATCAATAATCTCAAAATCTATTAATTCAACATTATCCATATGTATTAATAAGTCATCTTCTGTAATGTTTAGCAATTTCATTACGCCAACTTTTCTAAATAAATGTGAAACAGATCCATTAGTCCCTAAGCTGCCACCATTTTTAGAAAGAACATTTCTAATTTCTGATACTGTTCTATTTTTGTTATCAGTTAAACATTCCATGATGATTGCAATACCCTTAGGTCCATAACCTTCATACATGATTTCATCATAATTTTCATTGTTTTGACCAGATGCTTTTTTAATTGCTCTTTCAAGAGTATCTTTTGGGACATTTACTGCGTTTGCTTTTGTTATTGCAAGTCTCAGTCTTGAATTAGAAGAAATATCTGCTCCTCCAATCTTAGTAGCAACGCTAATTTCTCTAATTATTTTCGTAAATACTTTTCCTCTTTTATTATCCTGGGCTTTCTTTCTATGTTGTATATTAGCCCATTTACTATGCCCCGCCATTTATGATGCCTTATTAATAAATTGCTTAGTTCTAAAATGTATCATTCTTTGAATAGGTTTATTAGATTTTTCAATTATATCGTTAGATAATATAATTTCATTTTCCTTTGAGTTAAAAATGTTAAGTATTTTATCTACTGTATTTAATTTCATCCATGGACACCTACCACAACTCTTGCAATTTGCTCCTTCTCCTGCTGTTGGAGCTTCTAAGAATATTTTGTTAGGAGAGTATTTTTTCATTTGATAAAAAATTCCTTTTTCTGTAGCAACAATTATATATTTTTTATTACTTACTTTTGATGCTTCAATTAATTTTGTAGTAGAGCCAACAACGTCAGCTAGTTGTATTATACTTCTTGGAGATTCAGGGTGTACTAAAACTTCACAATTTGGGTATTTTAATATTAATTGCTTAAGCTCTCTAGTTTTATATTCTTCATGGACAACACATGATCCGTTCCACAGTAACATATCTGCTCCAGTATGATCTATAATATAATTGCCTAAATATTTATCTGGCCCCCAAATTAATTTTTTTCCTAAAGAAGTTAAATGTTCTACTAAAGATACGGCTATACTTGATGTAACAACCCAATCTGCAATTGATTTAACTTTTGCGCTTGTATTTGCATATACAACTACTTCTCTGTCTTTGTTTTTTTTACAAAAATTTTTAAATTCTTCATAGTTACAACCCTCATCTAATGAGCAAGTGGCCTCATGATCTAAAACCAATATTCTTTTATTGGGGTTTAAGATTTTTGCTGTTTCACCCATAAATTTAACGCCAGCTACAATTAAAGTTGTTTCCTTTTGTTCAGTTCCATATCTAGCCATTTCTAAACTATCACTTACAAAACCTCCTGTATCCTCTGCTAAACGCTGTACAGCCTTATCCACATAATAGTGTGCAATAAGTTTTGCATTATTCTCTTTTAATAATGTTTTAGTTTTATCTAAATATTGAGAATATTTCATAATATTATTTAGGTTTTGTTATTGAAATAGATAATTCTTTGAGTTGAGTTTTATCAACAGATGATGGCGCATTGGTCATCAAACAAGATGCTGACTGTGTCTTAGGAAAAGCTATAGTTTCACGTATAGTATCTAACTTTAAAAGAATCATAGTTAGCCTATCAATACCAA